>JASFHU010000263.1:0-6236 GCA_050123055.1 Anaerolineae bacterium | reverse complement strand
GCCGAGGTGGACCGCACTTCGCTCTCGACCGATGAGCAGCTCGTGCTGACGGTCACGGTCAGTTCGAATTCTATGCTGAACTCATCCAGGCCGAACCTGCCCTCACTCCAGGGATTCAATATCGCCAGCACTAGCAGTTCGACCCAGATCAGCATCATCAACGGCGACATGTCGAGCCAGGAGGTCTATCGTTACGTCCTCCAGCCGTACGAGACGGGCGATCTGGTCATCGAGCCGATCGGCATCAACCTGGGCGGCCAGACCTACAGCACCCAGCCCATACCCATCCACGTCAGCCAGGGCACGGGCGCACCCGCACCCGCTCCGGCCGCTCCAGCTCCGTCAAATAGCCGGCCCGTCGCCAGCGCAGCGGAACTGACGGGGCAGGACCTGTACGTCGAGGCGGTGGTGGACAACCCCACTCCCTACGTCGGCCAGCAGGTGGACTATGTCTTTCGCTTCTACCAGGCAGTGAATCTCTGGGACCAGCCAAACTATCAGGCTCCGGCCTTCACCGGCTTTTGGAGCGAGCCCAAGCCGATCGAACAGCAGTACCAGACCCAGGCTGCAGGTCGTATCTACCGGGTGAGCGAGATGCGCACTATCCTCTTCCCCTCGGTCGTCGGCCCGGTGACCATCGAGCCGGCGAGCCTGATCGTCCCCGGCAGCCTGTTCCGGTCGGGCCGTACGCTTCAGACGCGGCCGGTCGAGATGGACGTCCAGCCCCTGCCGGCGGGCGCCCCGGCCGGTTTCAATGGGGCGGTGGGCCAATTTGCCCTGTCGGCTACGGTCGACACGAACCAGACCCGGGTGAACGAGCCGCTGACCTGGAAGGTCACGCTCAACGGTTGGGGGAATCTTGACGCGGCGCCGGACCCGGTCTGGCCCGAGATCGACGGCTGGCGGAGCTTTGAGAGCCAGGCTACCGTCCACACTGAGGTCCGCGAGGGCCAGGCAATAGGCAGCCGGGTGTACGAGCGGTTGCTCGTCCCCAGCGCCGAGGGCCAGTTTGCCATCCCGCCGCTGGAGTACGCGTACTTTGACCCCGATGCCGGACAGTACCAGGTCCTGCGCACCGAGCCGATCCCGGTCTCGATCGCGCCGGGGGACCCGTCGGCCGTGACCGAGTACGCACCGGCCGCTGTCGACGCCGCTACCACAGCCGGCCAGGGGGCGGTCGAGCAGCTTGCCAGCGACATCCGCCACCTGAAGCCGGTGCCGGACAGCCTGGCCTCGGCCGGCAGCCCGATCACTGGCTCGGGACTGTACTGGGCAGCCTGGGTCTTTCCCATCGTGGGCGCGCTGGGCTACTTTGTCTGGCAAAGGCGACAGCGCTATTGGGAGAACAACCTCGGTCTGGCCCGCAGCTCGCAGGCCCGCAAAAAGGCCCGCCAGGCGCTGGCCCAGGCCCGCAAGCGCACGGATGATGCCTACAGCACGGCGGGACGGATCCTGACTACCTACCTGGCCGACAAACTTGACCGGCCGGTGGCGGGCCTGACCCACCAGGCCCTGGCCGAGCTCCTGGGTGGGCAAGGCATCACCGCCGATCTGATCGAGCGCGTCCAGGTGATCCTGGTCAGCAGCGAACTGGGGCGTTTTTCGCCCGGCGCCAACGATCCGGGCTACGCCAAGAGCCTGCTGCAAGAGGTCGACATCCTGATCGCAGCCCTGGAAAAGGAACTGTAGAGGTCAAGTCAGATGAAACGAATCGTACTCATTACCGTCATTGCCCTGACCATGGCCGGTCTCTTTGCCGTCAACCAGACCCAGTTGCTGGCCGGGTCGCCGTCGGCCACCGCTGCCGAAAAGATGCGCACGGCCAACAAGCTCTACGAGGCGGGCCAGATCGAACTGGCCGTGCAGGCCTACGAGCAGTTGGCCAGCCAGGGGGTGGTCGATAGCGCTCTGTTCTACAACCTGGGAAACGCCTACTTTAAGCAGGGCGACCCTGGTCGAGCCATCTTGACCTATCGCCGCGCCCAGGAGCTGGCGCCGCGCGATCCCGATATCAAGGCCAACCTGGCCCTGGCCCGCGCCCAGGCAGTGGACGAGTTCGAACCGGCTGGCGAGACTGGCTTTCTGAGCCGCTACGGCCAGATGGTGCGGGGCTGGTTCACCCTCAACGAGCTAGCGATGGCTGCCCTGGCTGGCTGGATCCTGTTCGTCTTTCTGCTGATCCTCTACATCAGCGCCAGGACGGGCAGCACCTGGCGGAGGGTGTTTCGGTATGCCCTGACCGCTGCGGCCGTGGTGCTGGTGGTGGGTGTCCTGTCGCTGGGCAGCGCGCTGCACCTGGAGCAGAACCGGTCGGAGGGCGTCGTCGTCGCCGCTGAGGTGGACGTCACCAGCGGTCCGGGCGCCCAGTATATCACTGAGTTCACCCTGCACAGTGGCGCCGAGGTAGACCTGGTCGAGATACGTCCCAACTGGGTGCGCCTGGCCCTGCCCGGCGGCGAGCTGGAGGGCTGGGTGCCGGCCAACGCGATAGAGCCGGTGCGTGGTTAGCCGGGCTGAATAGGGAAACAGGTGCGTTGGATCTTGAAGATCCAACGCACCTGTTTTCCATTCCGGTTCTGGGTCCAATGGAGGGCAAAAGGGGAAGGTTGGCAAAAACAGCCGGTTTGTAGTACAATGACTGCCGAACGCAAAGGAGTATCGTTCAGAACTATGGGTAACGATAGACCTGACAGGGCGAACCGGGGTTCGTCGGAAAACCTGTCAGGTCTGCTTACCATCCATTTGAACGATACCCGACGGACAGAACCGATGGTGGTTAGCGACCATGAGCAAGCATATCCTGGTGGTAGACGACGACGACCTGATGCGGCGCAGCCTGGCTTTTAATCTGGAGCAGGCCAATTACCGCACCAGTACAGCGGCCGATGCCGAGAGCGCCCTGCGCCTGGCCCGCCGCGACCCGCCCGATCTCATCCTTCTCGACATTGGCTTGCCGGGCATGGATGGGCTGGATGCCCTGCGCGACTTTCGCCAGGAGGCCGACACGCCCATCATCTTTGTCACCGCCCGGCGGCGCGAGCTGGACCAGGCTCTGGGACTCGAACTGGGCGCCGACGATTATGTCACCAAACCCTTTGACCTGAACGTGCTGCTGGCCCGCATAAAGGCCGTGTTGCGTCGCTTCGAGCGAACGACGCCATCCGTCCCGGCTTCAGAGCGTCTCCAGGTCGGTGACCTGATGATCGACGTCTCGGCCCACGTGGTGACCCTGGGCGGCGAGACGCTGGAGCTGGCCCCCCGCGAGTTCTCCCTGCTCCATGCCCTGGCCCTTCAGGCGGGTCAGGTCGTCTCTGTCGACGAGCTGCTAGCCCAGGTCTGGGGTGCCGAATACGTGGGCGAGCCACAGGTAGTCTATGTTCACATCCGCTGGTTGCGGGAAAAGATCGAACCCGACCCCAAGCATCCGCAGCGCATCGTTACGGTTCGCGGGGTGGGCTACAAGCTGAAAGCCCAGCCCGCCCAGGAGGGCTAGGCGCCATGCGTACCCTGCGCAGCCGGCTCATCCTGAGCCACATCCTACCCCTGCTGCTGGTGATCCCCATCGTCGGCTTTGCCCTTGTTTACATCCTGGAGACGCAGGTCCTGGTGACTACTCTCTCCGAAGAGTTGGCGGAGGATGCCGCCCTGACAGCCGATCTGGCCCGTGACGAGCCAGCCATCTGGCGCGACGCCGCCGAGGCGCATCGGTTTGTGACCTTTTTCAGCGTGCGTTCGCAGTCGAACATCATGCTCTTTGACGCCCAGGGAAACCTCCTCGCGGCCAGCGAGCCGGGCTACAATGCACAACTGGGCCAACCCCTTGAGCTGCCCGACCTCTCGGCCGCCCTTTTGGGGGAGCAACAGGTCTACGTGGGCCAAACCCAACAGGTACAAGCCGAGATCGTCCAGGTGCTCGTCCCGGTCATGGGCCCGGACCGGCAGGTGATGGGTGTGGTGCGCATGTCGCAGCACCTATCCGACATGCAGAATCAGCTCGTGCGCCTGCGTTGGCTGATTGCCGCCGTGCTGGCTGTGGAGCTCCTGCTGGCGGTGATCCTGGGGCTGGCTTTGGCCCTCAGCCTGGGACGCTCGCTACAGCGAGTGACCGATGCTATTTGCGGCGTCGCCAGCGGGCGCGAGTGGACCACCCTGCCGGTGGAGGGGCCGGAGGAGATCCGCAGTCTGCTCAGCGCCTTCAATTCATTGATCGAACGGCTCCGCCTGTTGGAAGATTCCCGCCGCCGCCTGCTGGCCAACCTGGTCCACGAGCTGGGTCGACCTCTGGGCGCTATGCAATCGGGGATCCATGCCCTGTTGAGCGGCGCCGAGGACGATCCTGAGCTGCGCCACGAGCTCCTGGAGGGCATGGATACCCAGATTCAGCGACTGCGCCCGCTGCTGGATAGCCTGACCGACCTGCACGGCCAGGTGCTGGGTACCCTAGAACTGCATCGCCAACCCGTTGACCTGGGCGACTGGCTGCGGCGTACCGTGGCGCCCTGGCGCCAGGCGGCCCACGACAAGGGCCTGCATTGGCGTTCCGAGATCCCCAGCTCGCTGCCGGTGCTCGAGATCGACCCCGACCGCATGGCCCAGGTGCTGGGCAACCTGTTGAGCAATGCCATCAAGTACACGCCCGAGGGCACAGTCTCGGTCGAGGCGTCGATGGTGGATGACGGCGTGCTGATCGCTGTCACCGACACCGGTATCGGCATCGCTCCCTCCGAGCGGGAGCAGATCTTTGAGCCGCTCTACCGCAGCCAGCGCGACCGACGTTTCCCGCAGGGCATGGGCCTGGGGCTGAGCATCGCCCGCGACCTGGTCGTAGCCCACGGCGGGCGCCTGGAGGTAACAAGCACGTCAGAGCAGGGCAGCCGCTTCACCATCTGGCTTCCCCTGGTTGGCAGCGAGTCCTGAACTTCCTGCTCGCCCCGTGCCTATCCGTGGCCTGTATGATAGTAGCCAGCGCCTTAAGCTCTTCATAAGGTTCCCATAAAGCCTGCTTAAAGACAACTCGCCTGTTCGTATGCTAACCTTTCTGCAGTGGATTCGCTGCATCAATTGCAGAAAGGATAGTATCTTGGTACGACTGGTCAAAATCACCCTTGTCGTCGTGGTTGTCTTGGTGCTTACCTCAGGGGCTCTTGGCGTCGGGATAGCCATCGGCTCTTCTGGTTTGCTTGCCAACGTTGACGGGGCGCTTGGCCTCCCCAGGCCGTTAACGGTGGCCGAGGCACCATCAGGAGCTGGTTCACCAACTGGCGAACCGGTGGAGTTTGACACGTTCTGGCAAGCGTGGGATATCGTCTATGACAAGTTCATCGATCGCGACGCGCTCGACGAGACGGAGCTGGAATATGGGGCCATCAGGGGCATGATCGAGGCCCTGGGCGATGAAGGGCACACGACCTTTATGACCCCCGAGGAACTGGAGCGCCAGCGGACCGACATATCGGGCAAATTCTCCGGCATCGGCGCCCTGCTGGGGGTCAAGGATAGCCTGCCGGTCATTATCGCGCCCTTTGACGGTTCGCCCGCAGACCTGGCTGGCGTGGCGGCTGGCGACATCATCATGGAGGTCGATGGTCAGGACGTCACTGCCTGGACCCTCAGCGACATCGTCGACAACATCCGCGGGACGGAGGGCACCGAGGTTGTCCTGACGCTGCTCCGGCCGGAGGAGGGCGAGAGCCTGGAGATCCCCATCACGCGCGGCGAGATCACCATACCAGCGGCGACCTGGGCGATGCTGCCCGGCACAGACGTGGCCCTGATCCGCCTGAGCCAGTTTAGCGCCAACGCGGAAGAACAGTTGGTCACCGCCATCCGCGAGGCGGAAGGTACCGGGGCCAGCAGTTTGATCGTGGACGTGCGGAACAATCCAGGTGGGTTGTTGGAGCAGGCCATCAAGGTGACCAGCCAGTTCCTGGAGGATGGTTACGTCCTCCAGCAGGAGGATGCTCAGGGCAACCGCAAGCCCTATCGTGTCAAGCGGGGTGGTCTGGCGACCGAGATTCCCATGGTGGTTCTCATCAACCAGGGCTCGGCCAGCTCGGCGGAGATCTTTGCCGGGGCCATCCAGGATCATGAGCGCGGTACGGTTGTGGGCGAAACCACCTTTGGCACGGGGACGGTCTTGCAACCGTTTGTGCTCGATGATGGCTCCGGGCTCATGTTGGGAACGAGCCAGTGGCTGACGGCCGACGGCCGCCTGATCCGCAAGCAGGGCATCGACC
>JASFHU010000262.1:0-6278 GCA_050123055.1 Anaerolineae bacterium | reverse complement strand
GTCATCGACCTCCTTTCCCCGTTCAGCCCGCCTTTACTCCTCGCGCAACATCTTGCGCAACGTGATCCACTCGGGCCGCGGGACAAAACCCAGCCGCTCGTTGATCGACAGCATGGGCCGGTTGTTCACCTCGTTGCCCGTCTTGATGACCGGATGCCCGTGGGCCAGGGCATAGGCGATGGCTCGTACCTTCAGGGCCGTCGCGACGCCCCGGCGGCGGTGCGAGCGCACGACGCCGGTCAGTCCGGTATTGAGGTCTTTGCTGGCCCGGATGGCCCACAAGTTGCTCATGCCCACGTACGCGCCTCCATCGATGGCCACAAAATAGCCGTCCTCCAGAAAGAGTGGCGACTCGAGGATATCCTTGTGCCACCTGTCGAAGGGCACCTGGGTCAGATCGGCCGCGTCCGGCAGATCCTCCAAGAGTTCCCACTCCAAATCGTAGACCTTGCAGTCGCGATCCGCATCGCCCTCCAGTTGGCGAAGCGTCTTGATCTCGATGCCCTGGGTGCTCAGCCTCTCCTCCAGCCCCTCGTAGGGTGTGGGGTCAAAGGCCATCACGTCCAGGTGCGATTCGCGATCGCGCATGTACTCCGTGAATCCCCGCTTCTCAAAGAAGCGCAGGCTCTGCGGGTGGTCTTGACGTACATGCGCCCGCAACTCGACGGGATCAAAGGGCGCCAGTCCCTCCATAACCCGTTCGTAGAGGGCAGCGCCGATCCCACGCCGCTGGTGGTGGGGCAGCACCCCGCCCGCCAGTTTGAACTTTTGCGGGTGGTAAGCCCACAACTCCTGCGAATGGGCCCCGGTCCCTACGATCTGTCCGTCTTCGAGCGCCACCCAGCGCTGGTGCTTGCATTTGGGGTCCCGCTGCTCCTCAGCCTCGATATAGTCCTCTACCGTCGCGGGCATGTCGGGAAAGGCGGTATTGTGCAGGTTGACGATGCCCGGGAAATCATCACGGGTATAGGTTCGAATCTCCATCTCCCTCCTCCTATGCGCTACGCTGGCTACTCATCCAGCAGCGCTGCGTCGAAAAAGCCCACCACCCGCCGCTCATATTCCTCCGGGTGGGCCAGCCAGAAGGCACTGTGGCCCAGATCGGGCTCGAACCACAGCTCCTTTGGCTCGCCGGCAGCGTCATAGTAGCGCTGCCCAGCATCGGGGCCGGTGATCGGATCCTTCCCGCCGGCCAGGATCAGGATCGGCCGGGGGCTGATGGCCGCCACGTCGTCCAGGGGCTCCATGGCTGCCAGGTCCAGGCCCGTCCACCATTCGCCCAGGGCGATCTGCAGCGGCACAAAGGGAAAGGTCGGCAGGCCAGTGCCGTGCCACAGGCTGCGGATGGCCTCCTCCAGATCGGGATAGGCGCTGTCGGCGACCACGGCCTGGATGCCGTTCATCCGGGCCGCGGCCCGGATAGCCGCCACCGCACCCATCGATTCGCCCAGCATGCCGATGCGCTCGGGGTCCACGCCGGGCTGCCGCTGGAGCCAGTCCAGCGCACCCGCTACGTCGCGCACCTCATAGTAGCCAAAGGTGCACAGCTCGCCGTCGCTCTCGCCATGGGCGCGCCAGTCAAAGGTCAACACCCCATAGCCGTGGCGAGCCAGCACCTCCGCCGGGTCCAGGCTGCGGTGCCCGCCGATCCCGTGGCCGACCAGGACCGCGGCTCCGTTCTGCGATGGCAGGTACCAGCCCCGCAGCAGCACGCCGTCCGGGGCGCTGAAGGTCACCTCCTGGTAGTCCAGACCCCGCTCGGCGGGCGTCTCGGCCGGCTGGTGGCGACGCGGATGCAGACCCGCATCCGCCTGCCACCAGGCCAACCCCACCACCAGTCCGGTGGCGGTCAGACCGACCAGGACCAGCAGGAAGCAGCCCAGGTTCCGCCAATAGCGGCAGCCCCGTTCCCGGCTCATCCTTCCCTCAGCGTTTTCTGGTAGGCGATGCTCGTCTTGCGCAGGCTGAACCCCATCCGCTCGTAGAGGCGTATGGCGCCGGTCAGGTTCTCGGCGTCGGCGTGAAGGTGGGCCGAGGTCATGCCCATGTCGTGTAGGGCGTGCAGACCTTGCGCCAGCAGTGCCGTGCCCAGCCCGCGCTTGCGGTGCTCCCGCAGCACGGCCAGTGTGTCCACGTACCCCTCCTGGCGGCCCGTCTGCTCGATCCAGGCCGGGTCGACGACGTTCAGCCCCAGGCCCACCACCTGCCCGCTGGCCTCCTCCTCGGCCAGGTACCACAGCTCCGGCCGCATGTGGGGCAGCTTGCTCCAGTGGACAAAATCTGAGAAATTCCCCGAACTATGCCCCCAGTGGTCGCGGAAGGCGGTTTCATCCACCTCAAAGACCGTCTCGGCGTCGCGCTCCGGGTTATAGGTACGCAGCCGGATGCCCTCGGGCACCTCCACCGGCGGCAGGTTCCCGTTCAGCGTCCGGGCCAGGTTCACCCAATATCGCACCAGCTTCATGCCAAACCCCTCGTACAGCGCGATCCTGCCCGCCTCGACGTCGCGGCAGGTGCACTGGAACTTGACCCGGCGCACCTCGATCTCGGGCAGGTACTCCCTGGCCCGCCCGTGAGCTGCCTCCAGCAAGCGGCGGCCCAGGCCGCGCCGTCGCCAACCTGGATGGACCACGCCCCAGCAGTAGATGGCGCATTCGGCATCCACCTGAGCATCGCCCTTGCGTACGTACATGTCGGTATAGCCCACCAGCCGGTCGCCGGCCCAGGCCAGAAAACAGTCGATTTCAGGACTGGCAGTGGGAAAGTCCAGCTCATGGCCAAGCTCCTCGACCGTCGTCGCCCGTTCCAGTTTGTCGTGTGCGTCTGCGTCGTTGATCAGTGCCACCAACGCCTCCAGGTCGCTGGGGCGATAGTTGCGAATTGTGACTTGCTGTTTCATGATAACCTTCCTTCAGAAGCCCGAAAGCTTCTTTTGTCCCCACACCACACAGTTGATGCGGCTCAGTCGCTCGGCGTGGTAGCTCAGGCCTGCGCTGCGGAACATCGGCTCCAAGGTCTCCAGGTAGGCGAAATACTCCTCCTCCAGCTCCTCGGGCCAGCGGGCCAGGGCAGCCTCCAGATCAGCTTGGTCCTGGAACATCGGATCGCCGATGGCCAGCCATCCGCCAGAACCAAGCACCCGGGCCATCTCTCTCACCGCCTCGGGCTTGTGCCGCTCGTGCAGGTGGTGAAAGGCCTGGCTACTGGCCACCGCGTCAAAGGCGCCAGCGGGATAGGGAATCTCCAGAAAGGGCGCTTCGACCACCTGGAACTCCGCGTCCCCCCAGCCAGCCTGTTTGGCTTTGCGCCGCGCCTCTTCGACCATGGCCGGCGAGGGATCCAGTCCCACCACCCGGCAGCCCCGGTTCTGGACAAAGCGCCGGGCCAACTCGCCCGTGCCGGTGCCGATGTCCAGCACCCGATCGCCGCGCCTTACCCGGCAGCGAACCACTACCAGGTCCAGCAGGTCGTGGTACCGCTCATAGTAGAGGCCCCTCTCAGCGGCCGTCCAGCGGTCATAGTCGCCGGCCTCCTCCCAGATCCAGGTCTTCTCAGTATCGCTCATGCCAACCTCTCAGGCGTCAGATCGACCACACCCATCTTTTTCAGCATGGTCGTTCGTCGCTGGCGATCATCCAGGCGCTGGAAAAAGGCCCTGGACAGGATGGCCGCCACGATGTAAAAGGAGCAGGTGATCAAGAATATCGGTTGGAAGCCGATGTTGGGATTGGCCTGCATGTAGCCGCTCATCCAGGGGCCGATAGTCCAGCCGATGTTCCAGCTCATGCCCATCAGCCCGCTGATGGTGGCCCGCTCCCGCTCCTTAAACTGCTCCATGGCAAATGCCTCGTAGAGCGGCCCGCCCATGTTCATCAGCGCTGCCCGGATCCAGAAGGCCATGACGGCCATACCAAGGGCGGGCGCAAAGCCGATGGTCAGCAGGAATGGGATCGAGGCCAACTGGGTAAAGACCAGCGACCGGATCCGCCCCCAGCGCTGGGCCAGCAACGGTGACGCCAACGTCGCCGTCCCGGTGACGACCGACGACACGGCGAATACCGTCCCCAGCGTCCTATCCGAGATGGCAAAGCCCTCTTTGAAGAACAGATTCATGTACGGGATCAGGATCGCCGCCCCCAAGGAGATGACCAGGTTCGGCAAAAAGATGCGCACCGCCATCCCCGGATCGCTCAGATTGCGCCAGGGCAACACCGAGCCGGCCTCGACCTCCTGTCTGCGGGGTCGCTCGCGGATCACGACGATCGGGATCAGCGACAGGGCCGACAGCACCACCGTCACCCCCAGTGTGGCCCGGTAGGCGGTAGCGCTCTCGATGCCCACCCCCATCGAGTTGCCAAAGAGCGACGGCAGGAAACCTGCGATCAACGTGCCAAAGAACCCGACCAGCGTCGTCAGGCCAAAGTGGGCGCTAAAGAGGGCATCGCGCTCCTCTTCCTCCGAGTTCTCCATCATGAATGGCGAAGAGACGACCATCCACAGCGAACTGGACACGCCAAACAGGATCATCGACAGGGCCAGCCAAACCTGTCCCTGGGCCACGACGATGCCCAGTGCAGCCAGCGTCTGCCCTGCGTTGGCCAGGAGCAGCGTGCGCTTGCGACCGATATAGTCGGCCAACATCCCCGACGGGACCGCGCCAAACAGGGCGATCAGGCTGGGCAAGGCCACGAGCATGCCCAGATAACTGCGGGAATAACCCTGGGATACCACGTATAGGTTAAAGACCAGCATATAGATGCTGAAAGCCAGGCTGGTGATCAGTTCGCTCAGCAGGTAGAACCTGGCGTTCGGGCTAAAGCTTCCTAGCTGCCGCAGGTAGCGACTTACCGCTCCGACCATCTCCCTTTTCCTCCATACATCGTGCGTGGATCCGCGCCCCTATCGTTCTGCTCCTGCTTCTTCTAGAGCACCCACCCACAGGCCAGGGGCCAACAAAAAAGCCGTGGGAGAGTCACCCCCCACGGCTTTTGGACAGAATGCGTCCAGCGCGCAAATAGAAAAGGCCGTGGGGTGTAGTGCCCCACGGCCTTAGTTAACAATAACTAATGGCATATGGGCGCACTACGACAACAGAAAACGGAACCGGTATCGGCTGGATTGATCCGGATCATGGACTTGTCGTAGGTCATCCACTGCCTCCTTTCACAAGATTTTGTGAGCGCCATTCTAACCCATCCAGGCCCAATTGTCAAATCGGCCAGGCTGTGTGGTCAAGCTTACATTACGGGGACGGTTATGGACCGAAACGGAGCAGGACGGCCAGGCCAACCAAGGCCACCACGGCGTACTCAACGAGCACCCGGCGGGTCAGCCGGCCCTGGAGCTGCTGGTTGGCCAGCCCGGTAAAGACGTAGAAGCCCAACAGCAGGATCAGACCGCCAGTGATACCCGAGATGCGCCAGTAGTTCATGGCCCACACGATCTCACCGGTGCATAGGCCGGCGATGGCCGCATAGAGGGCCGTTCGGCCGAACCCCCGGCCCGCGCTGCGCAGGAACTCGAGGGCCAGCAGCGTGCTGACCAGCGTCACCCCGGTGGCCGAGATGAGGCTGCGCGCCTTGGGCGAATAGATGAGGATAAAGATCGCCAGCGCCACCAAGTAGGCCCAGGCATTCAGGCTCAGGCGGGCGGCCAGGTAGCGCCGGCCGGTCGGGTCCACCGTATAGTATTCGGCGCTGATGACCAGGGTCAGGATCAGGCCGGTGACCACAAAACCGGCCGCCTGGTAGAGCCGGGTGGGCACCTGGGGTAGCAGGACCGTCGCCAGCAGCACGGTCAGCGCCGGTAGCGCCCAGGTGACAAAACTGTAGCGGGCCTCGATCCGCCGGGCGGTCGGGTGCGAGCGTACGATGGCATCGGTGCCGGCACACACGATGCCCACCAACAGCGCGGCCATCAAGGCCGTCTGCGAGACGCTGACCGACAGCGGCGAACCGAGTACGGTCAGATCGTAGGTCTGGGTCGGAAATTGTAGGTACGCGGCCAAGATCAGGCCCAGCACCACCAGGGTAGCCACAGCACTGGCCCGTTCGCGATAGAGCATGCGGCCTCTTTCTCCAAGTCTGAAAACGGCGTCATTCTACACCGGCCGCGGTCATTTGTCAAACCTGGCCCTGCAAACACCGTCAAGCGCGTCGTCCCGGACCTCATCACCTCCAGGCGGTACGCCGACCCGCAGCACGGGATCACGGGCTTGTCTGTACCACCTGCGGTGGCCACAGCGTCACAAGAACATGTTTTCTATTGACCAGCACCAT
>JASFHU010000261.1:0-6317 GCA_050123055.1 Anaerolineae bacterium | reverse complement strand
TTCTCCCAACCAGACGCGCAGGGCGTTGGGCCAGGCAAACTCTTTGGTGCCAAAGCCATAGCCTACCGCCTCGACAGTCATAGGGGTTCGTTCAAAGGTGGCAAATTCGGTCAGGAGTGCGGCACCGGTGGGTGTGAGCAACTCTGTGCGGGCTGGCCCTGGTACGGTGGGCGCGCCCACCTCGGCCAGGAGCGCCAGCGTGGCCGGCGCGGGAGCCGGCAGGCGACCGTGCTCGGTCTGGACGGTGCCGCCCCCAAGCGTCAGCGCCGAGCAGTGGACGTCCTCGATGCCCAGGTGCTCAAGCGCCCAGACAAACCCGACTATGTCCACCAGGCTGTCCACGGCGCCGATCTCGTGAAAGTGGACCTGATCGATGGTGGTCCCATGGACGGCGGCCTCGGCCTGGGCCAGACGACGAAAGACGGCCAGGCTGAGGTCTCTGACTCGCTCAGGGAGGTCGCTATTGCCGATGATGCGTTCGATGGCGGGCAGCGTACGTGCTGGGCGCTCGCCCGGCTCAACGATGACCTGTAGGTGGGTGCCGCTCAGCCCATGTCGTGTGACTGGCTCGGCTACCAACCGGTAGCCGCCGATCTTCAGGCGAGCCAGGCTGGCCACCAGATCGCCAAGGGGTAGCCCGGCGTCGACGAGACTTCCGAGCAACATGTCGCCGCTGGCGCCCGAAAAGCAGTCGAAATAGGCGATCTTTATAGTTGGTCCGGGCATGCGTTTTGTACGGACTCTTCCGTCTCCCGAGGGGTACCGGGCCGGGCAAGGATCTCGATGGTGTCTCCGACCTTAACCTGGCCGCCGTCGTGAACCTTGACAAAGATGCCCTCGCGAGGCATGACGCAATCGCCGGCTTGGGCATAGATGGCGCAGCGATCGTGGCAGACTTTGCCGATCTGGGTCACTTCGACCAGAGCCTGTCCTAGCCGCAATTGGGTGCCGACCGGCAGGTCAACCAGGCTCAAACCCTGGGTGGTGATGTTCTCGGCAAAGCTGCCCGCATTGACGTTCAGCCCCAGGTCGCGCATCTTTTGGATACTCTCCCAGGCCAGCAGGCTCACCTGGCGATGCCAATTCGCGGCGTGAGCGTCGCCGACAATGCCCCAATCCGGACGCAGCTCGGCCTGGTCGATTTTTCGCTTGCGCATGCCTTTGCGCTCGCTGGTGCAGACTGCCAACACTGTGCCCCGCTGGCTTGCGGGGTCCTGTTCTACGGATCTCTGCTCTGTCACTCGTCCTCCCGATTCCAGGTGCCACTCTTGCCGCCGTGCTTGTGTAGCAGGCACAGGTCGGTGATGCGCATGGCACGGTCTGCAGCTTTGCACATGTCGTAGACGGTCAGCGCGGCCACGCTGGCAGCCGTTAGGGCTTCCATTTCGACGCCCGTCTTGCCCCGGGTCCGCACGGTGGCCTCTATTTCGATCCAACTTTTTTCCTCCGAGCCGCCGGGCGTGAGCTCGACAGAGATGTGCGTCAGCAGAAGCGGATGGCACATGGGGATCAGTTCGTGGGTCTGCTTGGCGGCCTGAATACCGGCCACCTGGGCCACGGTCAGCACGTCACCCTTTTTCACCGTGCCTGCCTGGATAAGGTCCAGGGTCTGTGGCTGCATCAGAATGCGACAGCCAGCGACGGCCAAGCGCTCAGTGTCGGCCTTAGCTCCGACGTCCACCATCCGTGCCCGTCCCTGGTCATCGAGATGGGACAGTTTCATCTCCGGTTTGCTCCTCTACCCGCCAATCTCGGCCATGGTCCGGTCCCGGGGCGATAGCTGTTCCGCCAGCCGGTGGCCCTGGGGCTTGTGCTGGATGGCCTCGGTGAGCAGGGCTCTCACCGTGTCCAGATCGGCGCCGGCCCGCAGCGCGGGGCTCAAGTCGATCTCGTGGGTGCTCATCAGGCAGGGACGCAGGCGTCCATCGGCCGTCAGCCGCAGGCGATTGCAGGTGGCGCAAAAGTGCTCGCTCTGGGCGCCGATAAAGCCCACCGTGCCCTCGGCGCCCGGCAAGCAGTAGTAGCGGGCCGGGCCATTCCCCCTGGGGCCGTGCACCGGCGCCAGGGGGCCAACCTCAGCCTCAATGCGCGAGCGGACCTCGGGGATGGGAACCACGCCATCCCCGGCCCAGTTGACGTTGGCGCCGATGGGCATGAGCTCGATAAAGCGTACGTGCCATCCATGAGATAGCGTGCGCCGGGCAAACTCGGGAACTTCATCGTCGTTCAAGCCGCGGACGACCACCATGTTGAGCTTCATAGGGGTCAAGCCGGCCTGCTGGGCGGCGGCGATGCCGGTCCAAACCTCCTCCAGCCGGCTCCGGCGCGTGATCCGCGCAAAACGGTCGGCGCGCAAGGTATCGAGGCTGATGTTGACCCGGTTCAGGCCCGCCGCGGCCAGGTCTTTCGCGTGGCGGGCCAGCAAGGTGCCATTGGTGGTCATCGATAGGTCGTCGATGCAAGGGATAGCGGCCACCATGCGCACAAAGTCGACCAGGTCCAGGCGGGCCAGGGGCTCGCCGCCGGTCAGCCGCACCTTGCAGATCCCCAGGTCGGCCGCAGCGCGGATGATAAGGGCCAATTCTTCGTAGCGCAGGATATCGGCGTGGGCCTGTTTTTTGATGCCCTCGTCGGGCATGCAGTAGACGCAGCGCAAGTTACAGCGATCGGTCACCGACACTCGAAGGTAGTTGATGGCACGGCCAAAGTCATCGCGGTACGGCAAGGGCGACTATCCTTCCCAGGGGCGGGGAAAACAACCCAATTGGCAGCGGGATACCTTGATGCCCATCGCTTCGACGGCGCTGCTGGCCTCGATGCGTCGATAGCCCAGCCCATCGGCGACGCGCCAGATGGCGGTACAGGTGATGCCTTTTTCCCCGTCTCGATCCCGAGGCCCCGACTCTGCCTCGGTCCGCAAGCGAGCCGCAAGCCGTTCAGGTACTCGGTCCATAGCGTGCACGATCTTGTGCTTGCCCTCGGCCTTGGGTCCGTAGCCAAAGAGGCCCAGTTGACAGCGCGAGATGCGGATGCCCGCCTCGTTGGCCGTGAGGCCCACGCGCAGCGGATCGACGTCCAGGCTCTGGGCGATGGCAAAGGCATGGTTGCAGGGTAGCTTGCCGTCTTCCAGGTGTTCCAGAATGGCCTGATGGATTCGTTCGTCCATGGTCTCCTTCTCACAGCAATCAGTCCTGGTCCGTCCGCCAGAACCGGCAGGTCTCTTTTCTGAGGGCTGATTCTACCCCACTTGAAGGGAAAAGGCAAGACTCTCCTACAATAACGGCAACTGTCCCGGTGGGGGCGACAGACGCCGCGCAGCCACGCCCAGGAGGCGGATGGAACGCCCTCTCTGCCAGGCGCGCTGGAGGAGGGTATAGGCCGCCTGAAAGATCACCTCTTCGTCGTCGGTGGGGACGGCGAGGGTCATCTGCCGGGTGAAGGTGGTGAAATCGGCGTAGCGGAGCTTGATGGCGACCGTGCCCGCAGCTACTTCCTTCCTCTTGAGCTGGCGGGCCACCCTTTGGCTCATCTTGCGCAACTGTTGTTCCAATGCGTCGGCATCCGTCAGGTCGTGGCTGAAGGTTCGTTCCTGGCTGACCGACTTGATCTCGTGCTCGGCCACCACTCTGCGGCGGTCGATGCCCCGCGCCTGGCGAGCCATGGCCTTGCCCTGTTGACCGAAGCGTCTGCCAAGTTCCTCTTCTGGCAGGGTGGCCAGTTCGCCAACGGTGGTAACACCCAAGGCAGCCAGCTTGCGGGCCATCACCGGCCCGACGCCCCACAAGACGCGCACCGGCAGAGGGGCCAGGAAGGCAGCCTCCTGGCCGGGCGAGACCACGGTAAGCCCTCCGGGCTTGTCGCGGTCCGAGGCGACTTTGGCGACGAGCTTGTTGGTTGCGACACCGAGCGACGCCGACAGGCCGACCTCCTCGCCGACCTTCCGCTGCAGTCGGCGGGCCAGTTCAACTGCGTCGGGCCATGTTTCGATCTGGTCTGTGAGGTCGAGGTAGGCCTCATCAATGCTCATCTGCTCCACGAGCGAGGCGGCGGCGCGCAGGATGGCCATCACACGCCGCGAGTATTCGCCGTACAGCTTGTGGTGGGGAGGGACGATGACAGCTTGAGGGCAGAGAGCCAGCGCACGGGACATGGGCATGGCAGAGCGGATGCCGTAGGTTCGGGCAGGGTAAGAGGCGGCAACAACGACCCCTCGCTCGCCCGGACGGCCGCCGACGAGCACAGGTTTGCCAGAGAGGGCAGGGTCTTCGAGCACCTCAACAGCGGCGTAAAAGGCATCGAGATCGAGATGGATGATGGCGCGAGATGGGTCGGGCATCGTGCCCTCATTATGCCACGGCTTCCGGTAGCTCGCAAGTAGGGGCGACCCCCTGTGGTCGCCCCCATGGTGGTATCTGGCTTGGGGCTGTAGCATTGTCTCTTGACGAGCGCGAGAAACCGGTTTCTGTCCGACTTTGCAGCAGCCATGGTATCTGGCTGCCAGACAGTTGTCAAAGCACACAAAACCTGGTATAATTGATCTGTTTACTGGTGGGCCAGTAGGAACCCTGTGCATGGCCCATAGAAGGAGCACCGTGTGATCCAGAGAAGAACACAGACCGCGCAGTATTGGCAAGAGCGATTTGCCCTGACCGACAAGGACATTGGCTTTCTCTACGATCTGATCCTGGACGACGCCAAGCCTGTCTCGACGTCTGTGCTTGCTCAGGCCGTGATCAAGCGACACTGTCGCCAAGAGGAGGATCTGATCCAGGCTGAGCTGAGCAGGGGCGAGGTCTACGAACCGGGGCAACCGTACGAGGAAGGGCAGACCATCCTGTTCCCGGCTCTCGATTACCGCTTGGGCACCGTTACCGGAACTCGTCCTGGCCGTAACCCCGAGTACGGCGATTTTGTCGTCATTCAGGTCGAGTTTGACGATGAGGACGAGCCCCGCGAGTTTGCTTCGGCCTTGGAGGGTGAGCATCGCCTGAATCGCGACGGCGAGCAGGCCGATCTTCTGACTGCAGGCGACCTGCTAAGCCCAGCAGAGCTGTACGAGCAGTACGGTGATCAGGTGGAGGAGGTTCTGGACGCTCGGTTTGAAGAACTTGACGATTTCATCAGCTTTGGTGATGAATGGTTCCTGCAGGACGCACTGGTCGAGATTGACCTGGGGCAGTTGAACATTGCTGAGGCGTTGATCGAGATCAAATCGATGCCCCTGCCCACCACTGGCTTCCTACCAGATCTCGACCTCCCCGCCGAGGCTTCGGATCAGATCAAGGTCCTGTCGCTGAACCGCGCCCTGGAGGCCGATGATCGCTTTGACAACATCGGCGATACGGGAAGGGACCTGTGGTACTTGGGCCGGCTGACGCCCGGCAGAGTGGTCAACCCGCCCGAGCGGCTCTTGGTAGAGGATATTGCCTACGACCGGAACGATATCTCTGATGAGCTGCGCCTCATCGAGCGCGAGATCGATGATGAGGGTAGTGGTGAGGAGGTTATGGGGCCCAGCCGGCCGTTGTACAAGACGGCCATTTCGCTGATCTATCCGCATTGGCGGATGGGTACGCTTCCGCTGACGGTGCGTACCCGCGGCCTGTTTCCGGAATCGAGCAATCATCACACCCCTATCATCCTGGTCGATGGGCAGAGCGGCGCCAAGATGCAGGGCTGGGTCGTACACGACGAGGGCTATGTCTTCGGTCTCGAGAACTGGTACAAGCGTCACAATCTCCCTGTGGGTGCCCTGATCAAACTGGCGCGCACGCGCGACCCACGTGTCGTGTCCCTCGACTTTGAGCCCCGGCGCATGAAGCGGCTGTGGGGCGTGGTCGCCGTCGTCCGGGGCAGGAACCTGGTCTTCGAGAGGCGCAAACTGCCTGTGTCCTGCGACTATGAAGAGCAGCTCACGGTGTTCGATGACAATGCCCAGGCCATTGACCGGATATGGGAAGAGGTACATCTCCGGGGTGAGACCTTGCTGGAGACGATGGTACGCATGATGCCCGAACTGATCAAGATCAGCCCCCAGCAGGGCACGGTGCACGCAAAGACCATCTACAGCGCAGTGAATGTGCTACGGCGCATTGCGCCCGGGCCGATCTTTGCCCTGCTATCGACCGAGTCTTGCTTTGTGCCCATGGGCGGTGGCTATTGGACCTTTGACGAACTGTTGGTTCGATCTTGAAAGGCGGGTTGACTGGGTCATGAGCAAATGGGTAAAGCCAAGCATTGACACCGAGTTTCACATCGATGCCGATTGGTGGGATGAGAAGGGCCACAATTTCCGGGTTCACCTCATCAGTCACTTG
>JASFHU010000260.1:0-6339 GCA_050123055.1 Anaerolineae bacterium | reverse complement strand
GTTACAGCCCACTCGCCACCGCTGTCCGCCGACCGGAGCGGGTAGGTGGCCGCCTGCAGTTTGTCGCCCCAGAGGGCCGGTGACTGGTATTGGATGTGGATCCGCCGGTACCGGACGGCGAGTTCGCAAGCCTTGAGGTCTGCCGGCGACCACCCTACGGCAGCCAGCGCCCGCGCTACAGCCTTCTCGGCGTAGGCGGCATAGACCGAGTTCTCGACGATCTCTAACTGGTCCAGGTCCCGCGCCTCAACCCTCTGTTCCATCACGGAGGCGGTTTTCGGGGCAGCGGGCAGGCGGGGAAATCGCTGCTGGGTAAAGCGGCGTGGCTCCTCCAGCCGATAGTAGTCGAGGAGGTGGTCAGGGGGGCTGGTGGGGCGCATGGTCTGGCTATCGAGGACCGCCACCTGCTGAGCCCCCTGGGCGACGACCTCGCCGCTGTCCTGAAGCACAAGCTCGAAGGCCCGCGTGCCGCGTACCCTCCGCCATTCGAGCAGCCAGATGGTGAACGCGAAGCGATCGTTGTAGACCAGGGGCCGGAGGAGGTTGAATTCGGTTTCGCGTATGACCCAGGCTTGCCCCATAGCATTGACCTCGTCCTGCGACAGCCCGCCGGCAGTGCCCCAGTCCCAGGCGGTTTCTATCAGGTAGCGCAGGTAGCTGGCCAGATCGACCTCGCCATCGGCGTTGGTTTCGGACCATCGTACACGGAACGTCCGGGTAAAGATTTTCGACATTGCGCCTCCTTCCAGCAAGAGCGCCTCGGTCAGAGACCTCGGCGAACATGAGTCCCGTGGTGAACATGGGACCGCCCATGTCCGGCGATCAGTCCGGTTGCCTGGTGAATCTTAGGTTCCGCACGCGGGTGCCCGAAACGCGCAGTCCGGTGATGGTATCGTGCCGGTTGCGCTCAAAGACAATCAGATAGGTCGTCGGGTAACCCATCAAGGGCAGCCAGTCGTCGCTGAAGGCGTTGGCAAACAGAGGCGTGAGCACGCTGTCCACGTACTTGCGGCGTTTGATCTGCAGATGGTCCTCACCCATCTCGATCGTCCAGTAGATGTCCAACTCGGGGCTGTAGTAGCGGCCCACGTACTGTGCCAGCTCGTGGGGGGTGGGAGAGGTGGTCTCAACGCGATCGTAACCGTACTCGCCGGAGGAGGTAATGACGACCATCCGCGCCGCGGCGTCGCCTTTTGCCGGGATAAATTCAACCCGGGTCTGGGGCTCTACCTCAAAGTAGAAGCGGTGATCGCTCAGCGGCACCAGGTCAAGCCCCTGGAATTGGAGCTTGGCCCCGGCGTAGGTAACCTCGCGCAGGGCGGCGCGCTGGGCGGAAAAGTAGGTGCCGGCCACCTTTTCCAACTGCTCCGCGCTCGGCTCGACGGATGTAGCCGTCTCCTCCGGGGCTGTCTGCGGTTCAACCGGCGCTCCGGGCGCCCTCTTGTCCTCCACAAACAGGCCGGCAATCTTGAGGGCGTACTCTTGCATCTCCCAGAGAAAGTGGTTAAACAGCACGGCGACGCTCAGGTGAAGCTCGGGAAAGCGCACCATCCAGGAGCCATAGCCACCCTGCCCCCCACCGTGCTCGACCACCTGCCAGCCCCGGTGCTGGTGGGCCGGCCCAACCATCAGGCCGAAGGCATAGTCCAACTCGGTGCCGTCGTCCAACCGGCCTGGCCGGTCCAGCCGCTCAACGGCAGCCCGCCCACCGATCTGGCCGCTATAAAAGTTCTCATCCCACCTGGCCAGGTCCTCGACCGTGGAGTATATGTTCGTCGGGCCGACGACCGAGTCGGTCAGCGGCGCGTTGAGCCAGGTGCCCCCCTCATCATCGTAATAGCCCAGAGCGCGACCCGGGATCATCTTGAAGAAGGAATCGTTGACGACCGTTCGGGTCATCCCCAGCGGTCCAAAGATGCGCTCCTGGCAAAAGGCGGCAAAGGACTGTCCGCTAACCCGCTCGCAGATGAGGGCCAGCAGGACATAGTTGGAGTTGACGTACAGGTGCTCGTCGCCGGGGCGAAAGTTCAGCTCGCGCTGAGCTTTGAGCAACCGATACACATCCTCTGTCGTGGTCGCATCGGTGTCGCGCCATTCGGCCAGCGCCAGCAGTTCCGGGAAGCTGCCTCGCAGCCCGCTGGTGTGGTGGATCAGGTGGCGGAGGGTGATCGTCTGGCCAAAGTCGTGCATTTCGGGCAGGTACTGGCGGAGATCGTCATCGTACAACAGGGCGCCCTCGTCTTTGAGCAGGGCGATGGCAAAGGCCGTGAACTGTTTGGCCATGGACCCGATGTTAAAGACGGTCGAGGGCAGGATCGGTACGTTGTGCTCCAGATTGGCCAGGCCATAGCCCTGCTTGTACACGATCCGACCATCCACCATCACGGCCAGCGCGCAGCCCGGCGACCCCGGCTTGGTGTATCGCTCAAAGATGGCATCGACCTTGTCATTGGTAGGCTGGATATTCATCGATCGCTCCTCCTCCATATCTCCAGGTAGTTAACATGTTCGTGGCACACCACCACAGCCCCCCCCTCAACAAGTTGGGGAGTCGGGAGTCCCGGACTTGTCTGGGCCTTCACAGGTCATCCCTTTCCATTACGCCTTATGGAGACAAGGTAATGCCGCCCCAGGATCACCATCAGGATGCCACCAAGTATCAACACGGCTGAAAGGACCAGGCGCAGACTGATCTGCTCTGCCAGGAAAATCACTCCCCCCAGAGCGGCAATGACGGGAACCGATAGTTGGACCACGGCGGCTTGGGTTGCTGTAAGGCCGCCAAGGGCCAGGTACCATACTGTATAGCCAATCCCTGACGTCAGGCCGCCCGATATGGTTGCCAGCAGTACCCCCTTTGGTGAAAGTTGAGCCCTTTGAATAGTCAGGGCAATCAGCACGACGACCAGCGGAATGGTGCGGGCAAAATTGTGGGCGGTATCGGACAGTGGGCTCACCGATCCGCGCCCCTTGAGCGTATAGATGGCCCAGGAGATTCCGGCAACTGTCATCAAAGAAAAGCCGATGACTGAAGGAGTGGTGACGCCGGGCAAGACAAGGTATAAGAATCCGATGAACGCTACTGCGACACCCAGCCATTCGAACCCCTGAAGCCTGTTGCCGGCAATCATGGAGAGCAAGATCATGGTGATCTGTACCGAGCTAAACAGAATCAGTGACCCAGTCGCTGCGTCCAGGGTGATGTAGGCAAACGAGAATGTGAGGGCGTAGGAGAATAACATCAGGCTGGCAGGCCAGCTACCTCTGGTCGATGGGCGATTCTCCCTTCTGCTGAACCACAAGATGCCCATAAGAACAAGGGCGCCAGACAACAGGCGGATAGAGGTGAAACTGGCCGCATCGATCGCCCTCTCGCCCAAGGCCAACCGGCATAGGACTGAATTGGCGGCAAAGGCGACCAGCGCGAACACCGTGAACAGTGGTGTTCGAACCAGTGATGGAAGATCCGCGCCCCTTACCACTGTTTGTCGCCCGGGGTAGCGTACTCGGGATCGACCGGCAGCCCGGCGAACCCTTCTTTCACCATCTCAAGGATGGTCACATCCTCCTGAAAGCCCATCCCTGGCAGCGGGCCGGCAAAAGGAAACCAGGCCACCGCTTCCAGATCATCGCCGGCGACGAGTTCGCCTCCCATCACGCGCGCAAGGACATAGATGCCCAGAAAGTGGAATCTGGGCGAAACGAATGAAGAGACCACGTTGAGAATGGAGCAGACCTCGACGTCCAGCCCCGTCTCTTCCTTGGTCTCGCGGATAGCCGTAGTCAAAAAGTCTTCCTCATAGTCGACGTAACCGCTTGGAAACGACCAGGTGCCCTTGCCGGGGCTCCCGCCACGTTGGCCCAGGAGGACTCGATCTCCCTCCACAACCAGCACGCTGACCGTGGGCGCTGGATTCCGGTGTTGAACGTAGCCACAAGTTGAACAGGCGGGCCGTGACCTGGGCCCGCTTTCTACCACGACCAGTGGCGTGCTGCAGAAGGGACAGTACCTGTAGCCACCTGCCAACTGGTCGCCTGGTTCATAATGGGCAAAGACCTGTTTGACTTGCACTTTTCCTCTCCTTCTGGCCAGAATGGGCCACAATCGCCTCGGTCGGAGACCACTCGGAGGTGGTCCTGGGGACCTTTGGCGAACGTGGCGTGCTGATGCGCCTCGGTCAGAGACACTCGGCGAACACGACGTCATTGATGCATGCGCCAGCCGCCCCCCACATAGACCAGTTGCCCCGTTACCCAGCGCGCCTGCTCGGAGGCAAGGAACAGGATCGCGTCGGCCACATCCTCCGGCACCCCTACGCGCCCCAATGGCGTCCCGGCAGCGATCTCTGCCTCCGCCGCCGGTGTGATGTACCCCGTCTGTACCGGCCCCGGCGCAACGACGTTGACGGTGACACCGTACTTGCCTATCTCCGCTGCCGCTGACCGGCTGTACGACTCTATGGCGTGTTTGCTGGCCGCGTAGCTGACGTTGGCTACGTGGGCGTGCGCAGCGTCGGTACTGATGTTGATGATGCGCCCCCATTCTGCCCCCCGCCCCAGGTAGCGCTTCAGATATTCGGACATCATCAGCGCATAGCCTCGCGCATTGACGGCAAAGTGCGCATCGATCCCGGCCGCAGTCAACAGGTATATCCCACTTTCCTCGTCGCTTACCAGGGCCGGATCAAAGGTCTCGAGCACGCAATGGGTGTGGTTGTTCACAAGGACGTCGACCGGGCCAAGCTCGGCTTCACACAGGTCAAACAGCTTGGGGATGTTGTCCGCGACCCCCAGATCGACCTCGTAGGCTCCAGCGACGCCCCCCTGAGCGCGGATCTCGCGAAGGAGGGGCTCAGCGGACTGTTGTTGCATCGCCTGGTACAGCCGGTCGCCGCCGACGCCGGCCTGCCGGGCCTGGGCCAATTCCTTCTCCGAGTAGCGGCAGGTACCGCGATAGTAGGCGATGAACACCTGTGCCCCCTGGCTGGCAAACGCCCTGGCCGTTGCCGCCCCAATGCCGTGATGGGCGCCGGTGATGAGCACGATTCTACTTTCCAGTTGTGGGTCGATCACGAGTGTTCTCCTTATTCACACTCACACAAAGTCGGACCTGTGCGCTGATGCGCCTTGGTCGGAGACCATCGGCGAACCTGGGGTCGGAGATGTTCGGCAGGTGAGCGCCTCGGTCAGAGACACTCGGCGAACGGGAGTGGTCATGCTGAAGGCAATACTACCTGTCCGGAGGGTGATGCCGGCCTCCAATACGCCTTGCCACCACAGAAGCAGATCTGGGTTTTGGGAGGAACTTGACGCAACACCCAGATCACGGCTACCACATCCCCCCCTGAGCCGATTCCATTCACCAGCATCATGATCTGTAAGAATGTCTCCACGGCAAAGGGCACCGGTACATAATGGAACAGGGTCAGCAACCCCGCCGGTATGACCACCAGCACGATGAAGGGCGCAAGCCGCATCATCAACCATCGCCGCCGCGTCATGCAGCCTTCATAATAGACACCAAATCGCAACCTCTTTGGCCAGATGACGATCACTGTTTGTGGCGACAAGCCCAGGTGTGGATGCCAGATTGCGTGGAGCAATTCGTGCAGGGGAGTGCAGAGCAACAAGGCCAGGGCCACAACACCCCACGGCGTAGAGGGTTGTACAAGGGTTTCTCCCGCTTCACGTTGTCCAGCTAGCGCCGACACGACGATCAGCCAGCCGCATAGTACCAGAGGGAACAGGAGCCCGATCAAGCCTGCCAGCAGATAGCCGAGGCGCGAACTGGGCGAGTGGATCCGGTGCCATCCTTCCGCCTCAGGCGGGTCGTCTTGATTTTCTGGCAGACTCCCAAACTGAAACCTCAAGGTGCTAAGCCTGGGCCCTTCCTGTTTGTTCGGCGCATCTACGCAGTAATCTCGATTCGATTACGCTCCGGGTCGAGTACGACGCTTTCATAGTAGCCATCACCGGTTCTTCGTGGACCATCGAGTACCTCGTGGCCCGCCTTCCTGAGCTCCTCCGTTAGTTCGTTGACCCTGTCTTCGGAACCAACAGAGATCGCCAGGTGTACCAGTCCAGTGAACTGTTTATGCGAGTCGTTGGTCGTTTGAGGGATCGATGGCAAGCGCATAAGCTCCAAGCGCGCCCCCGACTCGAAGCTGAGGAAGTAGGACTCGAAGCCCGTTGCCTCATTGACATATTTCTCATTCGACCTGGCACCAAAGTAGGTCTCGTAGAACGCTCTGAGGTTCTCGAGATCCGTGCACCAGATCGCGATGTGCTCAATTCTCACGCCAGCCTCCAAAGCAGACAATAGAGAAAGGGGATCAACTA
>JASFHU010000259.1:0-6345 GCA_050123055.1 Anaerolineae bacterium | reverse complement strand
TACGATCTCTCCCGGGGCAGCGGTCCTCTCGAGCTGAGCATCAAGGCCATCGCCAACCACCGTGACCACCACGGCACTATGCGCGCGGATGATCGGTTCATGCGCGTCGTGCGGGTGTCGCATGGCCTACAAGTCACGGCTTACGACAGAGTGGGTGCGCTCTATCTGCTCTGCGACCAGGCAGAGGCCGAGCCGAGGCTCAAATGGTACGAAGGTTACTTTCTGAGTGTGGAGGCCTATCGCGGGCTGGATGCCCTGGACGACAACCTCTACGCTGGTCTCTTTGAGGTGACGCTGCAGCCTGGAGAATCGGTGACGATCGTAGCCAGTACGGAGGCGAATCCGAGCCTGGATGGGTTTGCGGCCTATGCCGAGCAACAGGACCATGAACGGCTGTTGCTCGAGAGCGCGAGGTCATGTTTGGCCCCCATGCCTCCGGCTGTAGAGCAACTGGTCCTGGCCGCCGACCAGTTCGTCGTTTGCCGTGGCCTGAACGATGGGGTGCCTGGCGCCCTTGAGGGCCGCTCTGTCATCGCCGGCTATCACTGGTTCAGTGATTGGGGGCGAGATACGATGATCAGCTTGCCGGGCCTGACACTGGCCACCGGACGACGCGAGGTGGCGGCGCGCATCTTATGGACTTTTGCTCAGTTTGTGGATCGGGGCATGCTGCCGAATCGCTTTCCCGACGCGGGCGAGGAACCCGAGTACAACACGGTGGATGCCACGCTTTGGTATTTTGAGGCCATTCGTGCCTATCACGCGGCTACGGGCGACGTAGGACTGGTTCGCGAGCTGTTTCCTGTGTTGGAGGAGATTGTCGAATGGCACCGGCGTGGTACCCGCTACCAGATCCGTGTCGACGGCGCCGACGGACTGCTTTTCGCCGGTGAGCTGGGCGTGCAGCTTACCTGGATGGATGCCAAGGTCGATGATTGGGTGGTCACGCCCCGCATCGGCAAGCCGGTAGAGATCAATGCACTGTGGTACAATGCGCTGCGGATCATGGCCGATTTCGCCCGCCACCTGGGCGAGGCGCCAGGGCCCTACGACGAGCTGGCAGAGCTGGCCGGCACCAGCTTTGGGCGTTTCTGGAACGAGGCGAGTAGTCATTGCTACGACGTAATCGAGGGCCCTGAGGGGGACGATCCTGCGCTGCGTCCGAACCAGCTCTTCGCTGTCAGTCTGCCCCACAGCCCCTTAACGCCGGATCAGCAGCGTGCCGTGGTGGATGTCTGTGCCCGGCATCTGCTGAGCTCCCACGGCTTGCGGAGCCTGGCACCTTTCGAGCCAGCTTACAGCGGTCACTATGGCGGCGACCGGCGGCAGCGGGATGGCGCCTATCACCAAGGGACCGTGTGGGGCTGGCTGATGGGCCCCTTTGTCCGGGCGCATTTGCGCGTTTACCGCGATCCCGCGGTGGCGAGGTCCTACCTGCGGTCCCTGTTCCAGCACCTGGCGGGGCATGGTGTCGGTAGCATCAGCGAGATCTTTGACGGGGATCCGCCCTTTACACCTCGCGGCTGCATTGCCCAGGCGTGGAGCGTGGCCGAGCTGCTGCAGGCCTGGCAGGCGATCGGGGAATTGGAGAGCGAGAGCAGCTGCGAGGATGGGAGGTAGGTGTGAAAGGCTCGGTACACGGGGAGCGGCCGTCGGTGACGGTAGATGTGATTGTGGTTGCCCGGGAGGGTGAGCAACTGAAGATTTTGCTGGTCAGGCGAAAGAAGCCACCCTTTGAGGGCTGCTGGGCGATCCCGGGTGGTTTTGTGGAGCCGAACGAGCCGTTGGAAACGGCGGCACGGCGCGAGTTGTGGGAGGAGACCGGTGCCGAGCCAGCGCACCTGGAGCAGATGTACACCTTTGGCGATCCGGGCCGCGATCCGCGGGGCTGGACGATCAGCGTGGCCTTCCTGGCGCCGCTGGGTGGGCAAGAGGCTGAGTCGTGGCAATTGCAGGCTGGCAGCGATGCCGGTGAGTTGGATTGGTTTGACATGGACGCGTTGCCGGCGTTGGCCTTTGACCACGCAGAGATCCTAGCACACGCCAGAGGGGTGCTGGAGGCTAGAGAGTAGGGACCGTTTCCGGGTACCGGCCCTGATTCTCGACTCACCTGCAGTCGTCAACTCAAGAAACAGCGCTCAGCCTCGAAAGATGACTGAGCGCTTGGTCTTGTTCGCGGATCGCTTGTCAGTGACCGCTATGCTGCTCGGGCAAGCTGTTCCCTCTCGCTCAGCTTGCGCAGAACCCACTTGTTGATCTCGGCTGCCACGGAGGGCACCAGGATCAGGGGCAGCATGATCAGCCAATCCTGAGCGGTCAGGTTGGTGGTGTCAAAGATAGGCTGGAGGAACGGTACATAGATGATGGCCAGCAGGATGACCAGCGAGACCATCACGGCCACCTGCATCCATTTGTTGCTAAAGATGCCGATGGCCCACAGCGAGTACCGCTCCGAGCGAGAGGTGTAGGCCCGCAGCAGCTCCGAAATCGACAGAGTGGCAAAGGCCATCGTCCGGGCGTGTGTCTCGCTCACCTCCAGCCCAATCTGAAAGGCGGTCAGCACGGCCAGAGAGATGGCCACCGTCTGGACAGCGATGCCGACGACCATGTCGCGATTGATGATCGGCTGGTTGACGGGGCGGGGGGGCAGATCCATGATGTCTGGATCACCCTTTTCCACACCCAGGGCCAGGGCCGGGGCACCATCTGTAATCAGGTTCAGCACCAGCAACTGGATGGGTACCAGGGGCAGCGGCGCGCCTGCTAGCAAGGCCACCAAGAGGATGGTGATCTCGGCCATATTGCAGGAGAGCAGGTAATAGACAAACTTACGGATGTTGGCATAGATCACCCGCCCCTGCTCGATGGCCGAGACGATGCTGGCATAGTTGTCATCGGTTAGCACCATTTCGGCTGTTTCCTTGGAAACGTCGGTGCCTGTGATGCCCATGGCCACGCCGATGTTGGCTCGTTTCAGGGCCGGGGCGTCGTTCACGCCGTCGCCGGTCATGGCCACGATGTGTCCTTTGGCTTTGAGGGCGTCTACGATCTGGACCTTGTGCTGGGGTGAAACGCGAGCGTAAACGGCCACGTCCTCGACTACTCGCTCCAGTTGAACGTCGTCCATCTGATCCAACTGCGCGCCGGTTAGAGACCTGTCGTCTTCGCGCAGCAGGCCGATCTCTTTGCCGATGGCCACGGCGGTGTTGGGATAGTCACCGGTGATCATGACCGTCTCGATGCCGGCATGGCGGGCCGTCTGGATGGCCGCCGAGACTTCGGGGCGGGCCGGGTCGATCATGCCCAGCAGGCCAATGAAGGTAAAGCTGTGTTCCGAGTCTTCCGGTTGTGGGTTGTTGGGCACTGCCTTCAATGGCCGGAAGGCCACCCCCAGGACGCGAAGGGCGTTGGCGGCCAGGGCCTCGTTCTGCTCCAGAACGTTGCTGCGACGCTCGTCGGTCAGGGGACGCATCATTCCGTCCTCCAGGACCTGGTCGCACAAGCCAAGAACCACATCGGGGGCGCCCTTCATATAGGCCACAAAGTCACCGTATCGTGGATCGGGATGGAAGGTGGTCATCCGCTTGCGCTCCGAGTCGAAGGGTATCTCGGACAGGCGCGGATACTCTGCCCCCAGCTCGTTTTTCACATAACCCGCTTTGGCTGCGGCCACGACAAAGGCGCCCTCGGTGGGATCGCCGGCGATGCGCCATTGGGCGGCTCCGTCCACATTGATCTGCTCCAGGCGGGCATCGTTACACAGCAGTCCGGCTCGCAGCAGCAATCTCATACCGGGATACCCCTTCAGGCCGACGGCTTGCCCGTTGACCCGGAACTCACCGTCCGGTTTGTATCCCTCGCCGGAGATGGTCAACAAACTACGATCGACGTACATCTGGACGCCGGTCATCTCGTTCTGGGTCAGGGTGCCGGTCTTGTCGGAGCAGATGGCGGTGGCCGAGCCCAGCGTTTCGACGGCAGGCAACTTGCGGATCAAAGCATTGCGCCGAACCATTTCCTGCATGCCTATGGCCAGAGAAATGGTGACCACCGCGGGCAGACCCTCTGGCACGGCGGCGATGGCCAGGCTGACGGCGACCATGAACATCTCGATCAGGTTGGGGATCGTCTCTGGTAGAGTGAAGTAGGCGGCCAATCCCTGGGTGAAAAGGACGGCGAGTGCTGTACCGCGGATGATACCAATGACGCCTACCAGGGCACAGATGGCCAGGGTGATGACACCCAACGTCCGTCCCAGTTGGTCCAGCTTGACCTGGAGCGGGGTCGCTTCTTCTTCGTAGGACTGGATCATCTCGGCAATCTTGCCGATCTCTGTCTCCATCCCTGTAGAGACGACCAGGCCCTTCCCGCGACCATATGTGATCACGGTGCTCATGAAGGCCATATTGTGCCGGTCTCCCAGAACAGTCTCGGCAGGTGAAGTGTCCTGGGCGTCCTTGCCTACCGCTACCGACTCGCCGGTGAGTGAGGCTTCCTCAATGCGAAGATTCACACTCTCAACCAGGCGGACGTCGGCGGGGATATAGTTGCCAGTTTCGAGGCTCACCAGATCGCCGGGCACCAGTTCGCTGGAGGGCACGGTCTGCGTGTAGCCATCGCGCAACACGTGTGCGTTGGGGGCTGACATCTTTTTGAGGGCGGCCAGCGCCTCCTCTGCCCGGCCCTCCTGTATGACGCCCAGGATGGCATTTAGGATGACGATGGCCATGATGGCGATGGCGTCGACAAACTCGGTGACTTCGCCGGTGCGGTTGAACTCGGTCCAGCCGATGAAAGCTGAAACGACGGCGGCGACGATGAGGATCAGAACCAGAAACTGGTTGAATTGGTCCAGCAACATTCGCCAGAAGCTACGACCGGGTGCCTCTTCCAGTTCGTTGGGGCCGAACTGCGCCTGCCGTTTGCGGACCTGTTCCGGGGTCAGGCCTTTTTGGAGATCGGTCTCCAGGGCGGCGGCGGCTTCAGTAGCAGTCAGGCTGTGCCACGTCTGCTTCAAGTCCATAGTCTGCATTGATCTCCCAAGAAAGTGAGCTCATTATACCAGCTTTTGCGGGTTGGACCAATTCTGGCCTGATTGTGTCCCTTATGCGGTCGAGAACGGTTTCCCATCCTGGCGACAGAGGAGTTGCACCGCATGGCGCCCAGAGTAGAGGCAGGGGGGGACGCCACCGCCGGGCATAACCCACTGGCCGGCCATGTAAAAGTTGGAAAGTCCGGGCAGTGTTCTCTCTATGGTTGTCCGGATGGCCTCAGGCGTCATCAACCAGCCCTCCCAGGCCCCCTTGTGATTCAGGGTATAGCGCCAGGTGGTGTAGGGGGTGGATACGTCGGTCACCTCCACGTGGGCTGAGATGCCGGGGTAGTGGGCCTCCAATCGCTGCAGAGCCTCTGCGGCTACCCGCTCCTTCTCGGCGTCGTAGCGGGCTCTGTCTTGCTCTTGCAGGTCGTTCCAATGATCCCATTCTGTTTCCATCTCTACCTGGACGACCGTCTTGCCCGGCGGGGCAAAGCGGGGGCTGTAGTTGAAGGTACGGACCATCATCCCATCCACCCTCTGCGAACCAATGGTCAGGGGCTCCTCAAGCAGGATGGTGGCGAATGGCGGTTCGTCCGGAAACTCTAGCGCAACACCGTAGCTGATCATGAGCAATGGATCGAAGGTCTTCCAGCTCGAGTAGCGGGACCTGATCTTGGAGTTGACGTAACGTCCACCGAGCATCTGGAAGATGGTGCTGCGGCCATCGGCAGCCGAGACCACGGCGTCGGCGTGGTGTTCGCTGCCGTCGGTCAAGCACACGCCCACGGCCCGGTCATTCTCTACGAGTATCTTGTCGACTGTGGCCCGGTAGGTGATCTGCCCACCCAGGGCGTTGTATCTCTCCTCGATGGCCCGGACAAAGTCGTGGCTGCCGCCCTCGATCAGGCCCATCTGGCCGTCGGCCAGCAGAGCGAGAAGCATAAAGAGAAAGTAGACGGGCACCTGGGGCAGGAAGAGCCGCTCGATGCAGGCGCGTAGCACGGGATCGCGGACTTTTCGGACATAGTCTGCGACAGGCTGATTGTACTTGCCGATCATATGCCTGAGCAGGCCGCGCATGGCCCACATATCCCTTAGTTGGTCCAGCACACCCATCAGCTCGGGGGGCTTGCCCAAGCCAAGCTCGCTCATATCCAGGCCCTGCATGGCCCGGCCGCCGGCGATCAGCTCGTCTACGATCCGGGCGTCGGCCGGGGAGAGGGATTTGAGAGCACTGGCCCACTGGTCCAAGTCGTCGCTGAGCAGTAAGTTGTGACCACTGGGCTCGTGCATGAAGCGGCCATAGC
>JASFHU010000258.1:0-6358 GCA_050123055.1 Anaerolineae bacterium | reverse complement strand
TCCGGGCTGCGCCAAAGAAATATGGGGAGGAGACAGCGATGTCAAGAAAAGGGACGTTGGCGCTGGTCATCGTGCTGGTCGTGTCGCTAGCACTGGGCGCGTGCGGCGCGGAGGAGCCTGAGGTGGTCGGCGGCTTTGAGATCCCGGCCATCGAGGAAGGCAAGTTCAACGTGGCCATGGTCCTCATCGGTCCACACGACGATGGTGGCTGGAGCCAGGCACACTTTGAGGGTCTGGAGTACGTCGGCGAGAATGTTGACAACGTACACACGGCGTACATCGAGAATGTGCCCGAAGGAGCAGATTCGGAGCAGGTGTTCCGCAGTCTTTCACGCAAGGGATTCGATCTGATCTATGGGACATCCTTTGGCTACATGGACGCCATGGAGACGCTGGCCGAAGAATTCCCCGACATCACCTACATCCACATTAGCGGCTACAAGTCCAACGAGAATAACTTTGGCAACCTGTTTGGGGCCATGGAGGACATGAAGTACCTGGGCGGGATGCTGGCCGGTTCGCGGGCCAAGATGGACGGCAACCCCAAGCTGGGTTATATGGCCACCTTCCCCATCCCCGAGGAGATTCGCCTGGGCAACGCCATCGCCCTGGGTATGAAGGAGACCTGTCCCGAGTGCACGATGGACGTGCGCTGGATCAACACCTGGCACGATCCAGTGATCGAGAAGGAGGCGGCGGCATCGCTGTTCGACGCGGGCGCACAGGTGGTCTTTACCGGAGCTGACACGCCTGCCGTGGCTGACGTGGCCCAGGAGAAGGGCAAATGGGGTGTCACCTACGACTGGTACGGCTCGTGCAAGGTGGATGCCTGCCTGACTGCGCCTTACTGGAATTGGGGTCCGGTGTATGCCGAGATCTCCGAGGGCGTGCGCGATGGAACCTACCAGGCCGGCTGGCACTACTTTGACGCCGACGCTGGTGCCATGGGGCTCTATGGCTTCATGGAGGGCGAGGAACCGATGCCCGGCGTCGCCGACCTGCCGGATGAGGACGTGCAGTTGGTCAGGGACACGCTAGCCAAGATGCTGACTGGTGAGTTCGACCGCTTTGACCTGTTCTCAGGCCCGATCATCGATAACCAGGGCAATACCATCGTACCCGAGGGTGAACGATTCGAGTACGCCGACATCGATCAGTTCCCACCTGGCGCGCCCGGCCTGGAATGCAAGTACTGCATGTACTGGTGGGCCGACGGGATCACGGCCGAGCTGCCAGAGCTTTCGGAATAGACGGTTTGTCTGTCGGGGCCAGGGAGAACATCGTCTCCCTGGCCCTGTTCTGATCCATTGATCGAATGGCGCACAACTCCACTGTCGTAGAGATGCAGGGCATTGTCAAGCGCTTTCCGGGCGTTCTGGCCAACGACCGGGTTGACTTTGACCTGCACGCTGGCGAGATCCACGCACTATTGGGTGAGAACGGGGCGGGCAAGAGCACGCTGATGAACGTGCTGGCCGGCCTCTACCGGCCCGAGGAGGGCACCATCAGGGTCCGCGATCGGTCGGTTGAATTCCGGTCGCCACGTGACGCCATCGCCTGCGGCATCGGCATGGTCCACCAACACTTTATGCTGGTGCCTTCCCAAAGCGTCACCGAGAACATCTTGCTCGGAATGACAACTCCCCGCTTTATGATGCGCCTGCCCCGCTACGATCGCCGGGTAACCGATCTGGCCCAGGAATTCGGGCTGCGGGTTGACCCCCGGGCCAAGATCTGGCAGTTATCGGTTGGCGAGCAGCAGCGAGTCGAGATCCTCAAGATGCTCTACCGGGGCGCCGAGATCCTGATCATGGACGAGCCCACCGCTGTCCTGGCCCCTCAGGAGATCGAAGACCTGTTCCGCATCCTGCACTCGATGGTGGACGATGGGAAATCGGTGGTCTTTATCTCCCACAAGCTGGGTGAGGTGATGGAGATTGCCGATCGGATCACGGTGTTGCGCAAGGGACGGGTAACGGCCTCGGGTTTGAAGCCCGCCGAGACGACACCTGCCGACCTGGCCCGGTTGATGGTCGGCCGCACGGTACTCTTTCGCATTGAGCGGGAGATCCACGAGGCAGGACAGGTAGTCCTGGACGTAGAGAACGTTTCGGCCATGAACGACAAAGGGCTGCCGGCCCTGAGAGAGATCTCTTTCCAGGTGCGGGCCGGGGAGATCCTGGGGATCGCGGGTGTGGCCGGTAACGGCCAAAGAGAACTGGCGGAGGTGTGCACCGGCCTGCGCAAGTGCAGCAAGGGCCGGGTCACGGTGAACGGGGAGCAGGTGAGCAACCAGCGCGCCCGCGTCGCCATTGAGCGGGGGGTGGGCCACATCCCCGAGGACCGCAAAGAGGTGGGCACTGCCCCCAATCTCAGCATCACCAGCAATCTGATCCTGAAAAGCTACCGCACACCACCGATTGGCCGCCGCCTGGCGGTCGACTTCACCATAGCCCAGGATCACGCCAAAGAGCTACAGCAAGAGTACGAGATCATGGCTCCATCTGTGGATACCTCGGTCCGCTATCTCTCCGGCGGCAACCTGCAACGAGTGATCCTGGCCCGCGAGATCTCGGCCGGCCCGGAACTGATGATCGCCATGCAGCCGACCCGCGGCCTGGACGTGGGCGCCATCGAAGGGGTGCAACACCTGCTCCTCGAACTGAGGCAATCTGGAGCGGCCGTCCTGCTGGTCTCGGAAGAGTTGGACGAGATCACGGCCCTGAGCGACCGCGTCGCTGTGCTGTACGAAGGCCAGATCGTGGGCGAATTCTCTGGCGAGACGAGCTATGAGGATCGGGAGCGGATCGGGTTGATGATGACCGGCCAGTATGACAAAGGGCAAAGCGGCGCCGCGGCGAAGGTAGCGCACAGTAGCGAGTTGGAGGAATGAGACGTGGCCGCATCTGAGACCCCAGCAGCCAAACGGAGGCCGAGTCTTCCCTTTCAGGTCAGGATCGAGCCCCGGATCACAGAGGCGCCGCGCTGGCTGTCACCCCTGGTATCGTTCGGCGCCATCGTGGTGGCCCTCATCCTGGGAGGGGTCGTGCTGGCCCTGGTCGGCGGCAGCCCGTTTCGGGCCTACGCGCATATCGCCCGCGCCTCCTTTGGCAGTGTGGGTGTCTTTTCCGACACCCTGGTCAAGGCTACCCCACTGATGCTCACGGGCCTGGCCTGCACGGTGGCTTTTCGCATGCGACTGTGGAATATCGGCGCTGAGGGCCAGCTCTTTATGGGCGCCTTTGCGGCGAGCGCCGTGGTGCTGACCCCACTCGTCCCCGCAGAGACACCGCAACTGCTCATCCTGTTGGCTATGGCCGTTGCCGGATTCATCGCCGGCGCTCTGTGGGGCTCTGTGCCGGGGATCCTCAAGGCCAAGCTGAATGTGAACGAAGTGCTGACCACGCTGATGATGAACTATATCGCCTTTTCGTGGGTCAACTTTTTCGTCTACGCCGTGTGGAGCGAGGGCGGCTTTCAAATGAGCCGCATGTTCCCCAAATCGGCCTGGATGCCCCGCCTGGCGGACTATGCAGACCAGATCCCGGCTTTCCGGGGGCTCACCACCCACCTGGGGCTGGTCCTGGGCATCGTCGCGGCCGTCGTGTTGTGGTGGGTGCTGGACCGGAGCAAGTGGGGGTTTGAGATCAAGTTGACCGGTGACAACCCGAAAGCGGCCCGCTACTCTGGGATCCATATCGTACGCAACACCGTGCTGGTGATGATGCTATCGGGCGGGCTGGCGGGCCTGGCCGGCATGTCCGAGATCTCGGGGGTGGTCCACCGCCTGCAGGGCGCCTTCTCGCCCGGCTACGGTTTCACCGGCATCATTGTCGCGTGGCTGGCCAAACTGAATCCCCTGGCGGTCGTGCCGGTTTCGATCCTGTTTGGCGCACTGCTCCTGGCTGGCCGCGAGATCCAGCCCTCAGGCATCCCCAGGCTGATCCAGGGGATCATCCTTTTCTGTCTCATCAGCAGCGACTTTTTGCTGCGCTACCGCATCCGCATCGTTCGCCAGGGGCAGGTGTAGGCTATGAACTGGATCATCATCCTGCAAGCCGGCGTGGCCTCTGGAACGGTGCTGCTGTTTGCCGCCATCGGCGAGATCTTTGCCGAGCGCTCGGGCGTTCTGAACCTGGGCGTCGAGGGCATGATGCTCATGGGCGCCATGAGCGCCTTTAGTGTGGCCGTGAGCACTGGGAACCCGTGGCTGGGGTTGCTGGCCGGCATGGCGGCCGGAGGGCTATTGAGTCTGCTGCACGGCTTTGTGACCATCAGCCTGCAGGCAGATCAGGTGGTGAGCGGCCTATCGCTCACCTTTCTGGGGGCCGGGCTGAGCCTGGTCCTGGGTGAGGGGCTGAGCAAGGCTGGCACCATTTCGCTCTTGCCGAGCTTTGGCATCCCGATCCTGAGCCAGGTCCCGATCCTGGGGCCGATCCTGTTCACCGACCAGAGCGTGCTGGTGTACATCGGCTACCTGCTGATCCCGGCCTCCTGGTTCTACATCAACCGCACCAGACCGGGCATGCACTTGCGCGCCGTGGGCGAGTACCCGGCCGCTGCCGACGCCATGGGCATCAACGTCTACACCCAGCGCTATCTGTATGTCTTTGTCGGCGGGATCCTGGCCGGACTGGCCGGAGCGACCATCAGCTTGGCGATTTCGCCCGGCTGGTTTAGCGAGCTCACCACCTCCGGGCAGGGCTGGATCGCCGTGGGCCTGGTCATCTTTGCTCAATGGGATCCCGTCCGCGCGGCAGGGGGCGCGTACGCCTTTGGCGCGCTCCGCCGGCTCATCCTCGACCTGCAGGGACCGACCACCCTGCTGGGCTTTGCCAATCCCTTCTACTACAACCCTTACCTCGGTTTCTTTCTCCAGATGTTGCCCTATGCATTCACCATCATCGTGTTGATCATCGGCTCCCGGGAGGCCATGCGCAAGCGCCTGGGCGCGCCCGCGGCCCTGGGAGTGCCCTACATCCGAGCTGAGAGGGGTTGATGGGCACGACGAGTGTCCCTGTTAAGAACAGCGGATAGGCAGGATTGGCGGATCTGCGTGCGTTGGAGCAGGCTCCTCGACGTGCTCTGGAGGTATCTCAGGCTGCCTGCGCCCACTTGTTTTGGGAGAGACGCACTCGGTCCAGCCAACCTGGCCCTAGTTCTTGCCAAAAGCCCTCAATGTCGCTATAATTGCGCCCGGTATCACAACCCAGAAAACACAATCGTCGGTTGCGACGACAGGAGTACATGAAGGAGGTCGTAAGAACTATGTCAGAAAAATGGGTGTACCTCTTTAGCGAGGTGGAGGACGCCGAAGCGTATGCCGGGAGCTGGGACGGCGTCCGCGGGCTGCTGGGCGGCAAGGGTGCCAACCTGGCCGAGATGACACGCATTGGCGTGCCAGTACCACCCGGGTTCACCGTCACCACCGAAGCCTGCAACGCCTACCTGGCGGCTGGCGAGCAGTTCCCCGAGGCTATGTGGGAGCAGGTGCTGGATGCGCTCAAGTCCACAGAGACCGAGACGGGGAAGACGTTTGGAGATTCGGCCAATCCGCTGCTGGTGTCCTGCCGCTCCGGCGGCAAGATGTCCATGCCCGGAATGATGGACACCGTACTCAACATCGGCCTGAACGACGAGACGGCCAAGGGCATGGTCGCGCTGACGGGAGACGAGGGCTTTGTCTATAACTCGTACCGGCGGTTGGTCCAGATGTTCGGCTCGGTCGTGCTTGGCATCGAAGACGAAGAGTTCGAGCACGCTATCGCCGCACGCAAGAAGGAAAAGGGCATCAAGGACGACACCGCGCTGGAGGCCGAGGACTGGAAAGCCCTGACGGAGGAATTCAAGGCCATCATCAAGAAACACAAAGGCTTTGACTTTCCGCAAGCCCCCTTCGAGCAGCTCAAGCTGGCCACCGAAGCCGTGTTCAAGAGCTGGAACGGCGCGCCGGCCATCGCCTATCGCAACCGAGAAAAGATCCCCCACGACATGGGCACCGGCGTCAACATTGTGACCATGGTCTTTGGCAACATGGGTTGGACCTCGGGCACCGGCGTGGCCTTTACCCGAGACCCTGCCACCGGCGAGAAGGTGCTCTATGGCGAATACCTGATGAACGCCCAGGGCGAGGACGTGGTAGCCGGCATCCGCAACGCCGCCCCGATCGCCGAAATGGAGAAGGATTCGCCGGAGGCCTATGCCCAATTCGTCGATATCTGCGCCAGGCTGGAAAAGCACTACCGCGAGATGCAGGACGTCGAGTTCACCATCGAACAGGGCAAGCTGTGGATGCTCCAGACCCGCGATGGCAAGCGCACGGCCAAGGCCTACATCAAGATCGCGGTGGATATGGCCA
>JASFHU010000257.1:0-6390 GCA_050123055.1 Anaerolineae bacterium | reverse complement strand
TCGTTCTCTCAGCCGGACTGGCGCTGCTGGTGGCCAGGTCACTGCCCGCCCATTACGCAGCCAGTCGGGCAGCAAACCACCTGGGCCAGACGCTGGAGGTTGTGGAGCGCCAGGCACGTTCGGGAGACATCATTGTCATCTCGCCTCGCTCTTTTGTCCGCCCCCTGGCCGTGGAGGGAGCCGACGTGCTCTATCTGCGCGAGCACCTGTCGCCCGCCGAGTTGGACGATCTGGCCTCGCGCTATCAGCGGATGTGGATCCTGCACACCTCCTTCATCCCCCCTGCTGAGCTGCAGGAACCGCTGGACAAGTGGGTGCAGATGAAGCCAGAGACACTCGTTCGAGTGCCGATAAAAGCAGTCAATGTACTGACCTTTGGGATCGTATCGCCGACCGAGCCTGAGGCGGATCTAAAAGACGCGATCGCGGTCCTGGAGGATTTTAGCCAGAATTCCACAGGCAAGGCCAAGACGTGGGCGCGTTACAACCTCCTGGCCGATGCCTACCAGGCACTCGGCGACTACTATGCCGGCCATGGGCAATCAGCCTCGGCAGCGGAGTATTGGGACAAAGCGGAGGAGACTCGTAAGGCGGTACCGCCGCCATAGCAAATAAGGATCGGACCATGACTCCTTTCCGTGAAGACCTCTGGAACCTGCCCCAGTGGATGTACTCGCTCCACTGGGCGCTGGTGATCCTATGCGGCGCACTGGTGGTCTATGGGTTGTGGCGGCGGGTGCGCCTGTGGCGCATGGGTCAAGCCGTGGTACGCACGGACCAGGCCGGCAGGCGCATCAAGGACCTCTTGCTCTATGGCCTGGGACAGCGGCGCATCCTGTCGGAGCCCTATCCCGGTTTGATGCACGGCCTGATCTTTTACAGTTTTGTGGCCTTTTTCATCGCTACGTCACTGGTGGGCATCCAGATGGACGCCGGCCTGCCTATCCTCCGGGGCAACTTTTACCTGGTTTTTGAGCTCATCGTCAACGCCTTCACCCTGCTGTTTCTCACCGGGCTGGGCTTGGCTGCGTTTCGGCGCTACGTGCAAAGGCCCGAGCGGCTCAACATTCGGCGGGACGACGCCTTGATCCTGGGTAGCCTGGCTTTCATTGCCCTGACAGGGCTCTCGCTGGAGGTAATGCGCCTGCGCGGGCAACAGCCGGCATGGGCAGCCTGGTCGTGGTTGGGCAACGCCATCGCCGGGCTTCTGGGGCCGCCCCTTGAAAAGCCGCCGGCCATCTATCCGTACGTCTGGTGGGCACACCAGTTGGCCACATTTGGACTGATCACCACGCTGCCCTATACAAAGTTCCTGCACATCTTTTCTTCGCCGACCAATATCCTCTTCCGGAGCCTGGACCCGCCAGGCGCCATCCCCAAGATCGAGGAGATCGAAGAGACGGAGGCGCCGCTGGGTGTAGGGTCTATCGAGCAGTTCACCTGGAAGCAGTTGCTCGACGGCGATGCCTGCACCGAGTGTGGCCGCTGCCAGGCTTCCTGCCCGGCCCACGCTGCCGGGCAGCCCCTATCACCCAAAAAGCTGGTGATGGACCTGCGCGATCGGATGAGCGAATACCCGGGCAAGTTGTGGAGATGGCAGGAGCCGATCGTGGAGCGCGTGCCGCCGCTGCGCCGGCTGGCCCTGGGAAGCAGCGAGCCGCCGGAAAAGGAATTGGTGGGAACCGGCCCACAGTCGGCGGTCATTCTGGACGATACGCTCTGGTCGTGCACCACCTGCCGCGCCTGCGAGCAGGCGTGTCCGGTCTTTGTCGAGCAGGTGGGCGAAATCGTCGCCATGCGCCGCTACCTGGCCCTGGAGGAGGGCCGCCTGCCCGACACGCTGGTCCAGGCCCTGCGCAACACGGAGCGGCAGGGCAATCCGTGGGGCCAGCCCCGCCACCAACGCGCGGACTGGGCGGCCGGCCTGGATGTGCCACTATTGGCCGACGTGGGCCAAACAGAGATTCTCTATTGGGTGGGTTGCGCCGGCAGCTACGATCCCCGTAACCAGAGGGTCAGCCAGGCCATGGTCCAGATCTTTCGGGCGGCAGGTGTCGAGTTTGCCCTGCTGGGTGAGGAGGAAAGCTGCAACGCCGAGTGGGCTCGTCGCGGTGGGGAGGAGTACCTCTACCAGATACAGGCCGAGGAGAACGTGGAGACGCTCAAGCAATACAGGTTCAAGCGGATTGTGACCCAGTGTCCCCACTGCTTCAACACGCTGCAGAACGAGTACCCTCAGTTCGGCGGCGGCTGGGAGGTGGTTCACCACAGCCAGTTCATCCAGGAGTTGATCGCTGCCAGCAGGCTGCCCCTGAGCGGACATTGGGATGGCGGACGGGCCACCTTCCACGACAGTTGCTACCTGGGACGCTACAACCAGATCTACGATGCGCCCCGGCAAGTACTCGAGTCGCTGCCCGGGCTGCAACTCAGCGAGATGGTGCGCTCGCGGGAGGAGGGCTTTTGCTGTGGCGGAGGCGGGGCCTGCATGTGGATAGAACACGAGGCGGATCAAAGGGTCAACGACGTGCGCGTGGACGAGATCCAGGCGCTGGATCCCGATCTGGCCGCGGTAGCCTGTCCCTTCTGCCTGACGATGCTGGACGAGTGCGTAACAGGCCGGAACGCACAAGATGCCCTGGCCCTGAAGGATATCGCGGAGGTCATCGCCGAGGCGCTGTAGCGCCACGAGCAGATTTCGCCAGGGCAAAGCAGGGCGAGTGTGTCACGCTTGGTTGACAGGGACCATACCTGGTGATAAAATTGTAGGCCGTCAATCGGTATTCGGGCCTGAGCAGCAATACTCAGGATGACCAGACCTCACAGGTTTTTGTCGGCAATTGGGCTACTTGAATGCCTGCCCAGCGCTGGGTTGAGCTTCAGATGAAACAGATTCTCAAAAACCTGTCAGGTCTTGCAGTCAAACATGGTTGCTGGCCGAAAGATTGCCAGCCTAGAAAGCAAAAATGCCTGATCTCGAGATTCTAACCGTAGACAACCAGCAGCAACTGAAGGTCTTGCGCAGCAAATCAAGAAAGGTACAGAAGGTCACGCCCAAGCTGGTCGCATTTGCGGAGCGGATGCTGGAGACGATGCGAGAGGCCAATGGCGTCGGTCTGGCAGCCCCTCAGGTGGGGGTGACCCAGCGGTTTTTTGTGGTCGAGTTGCCCGAAGACGAAGAGAACGACCAACCCAGGGAGACCTATATCCTGTTCAACCCCGAGGTCGTAAAGGGACGGGGGGAACAGGTAGGCTATGAAGGCTGTCTGTCGATCCCCGGCTACATCGGCGAGGTTGCCCGTCAGGAGCATATCACGGTCAAGGGCCTGAATGAGAAGGGGCGCCCGGTGAGACACAGATTGCAGGGATATCTGGCCCGCGTGTTTCAGCACGAGATCGATCACCTGGATGGCATCCTCTTCACAGATAGGCTGACCGATCCAGACACTCTCCAGCCGGTGGAGGTTGGGCAGGAAGAGGCCGCTGAACTGCGAGCGGCGGCTGAGCCACAGCCGCCTGCTGCGATGCCAGCGGGCACGGAGATGGAAGCAGCGACGTCATAATGGAATTAGAACAAGCGTTGGGTCTCCGGTCACAACTTGTGAGCCATTCTGACCTATGCTATAATCGACTGGCCGCCACGCTGCCTTTTTGGGTGCTTTTGTGTGAAGAGAGCGACCTCAGTCGCTACAACGGACTTGGACTTGGCATTGCGGTGTATGCGCGGGGGGAAGGGGTAGCACAGTAAGGGCGATGCCTGCTTCTCAGAAGATCATTACCAAGCTACGCGAACGAAGGCAGATCGAGGCCGATTTGCGCCAGATGCTCACCGCCAGTTCCGAGTCGGAGTTCCGGCTAAGGGCACAGAGGATCGCTTCTTCGGGCTCTCAGGTCATACCGACCATCGTCGGCAACCTGGAACGGGCTGACGCCAGGATGTTGGCGGCCATGGGGACAGTGGCTACCTTTCTGAGCCACGACGAGGTGGCCATGGCGCTGCGCCAGGCGGTGCTCCAGCCTCGCCAGACGGACCGGGGCAGGATTGGAGCCATGACCATCCTGGAGCGGTTCCTGGGCCAGCCACCAGATGACGGTCTCCTGATCACCCTGAGCGATCCTGAGGGAGAGGCGATTGCCTCCCTGGAGGAGATGTTGGACCAGGTGGAGGGCAACCCCTCGATTCTGATCCAGTACGTGGAGGAATTGGATCAACAGGAGCCGGACATTGTGCTGGCGGTGGCCCGAACGCTACGGGATATGGGCATCCAGGCTACCTCCATAGGGCAGAGGCAGCGCGCTGTGGAGCCGCTGCGGATGATGGCCCAGGATGTACGCAAAGAGATCGCGGCCGAAGCGCTAATGTCCCTGGGAGCCATCCGCTTGCCAGAGGCGGCCCAGGCGCTGCAAACACTGATCCCGATCATGGTGCCAGACTTGCGGCCCGTGGCGGAGCGTTTGCTACGCAAACTGCAATTCAGTGGCGTGGAAGTGAGTCCGCTTCCACTGCCAGATCCCGATTGGCGGGCACTCGTCAGCCCAGTAAATGGGCTGGGTCAGCAAAGCGTCTGGTTCATCCAGGCGAGCCGTTCAACGGCTCTGGCACAGATCCTGAATATCCTGCTGAGCGACCGGGCAGGTGCACTGGAGGCGGTGGGGCACACGCAGGTACCGGCCCTGCTGCTTCCTCCGCGGAAGCCGCTGAGCCACCTGCACGACATCGCACTCCCCGATGGATCGGGGGGTATGCTGATGCTGGAGGCGAGTTTCGATCTGGGGCGCCGACTGGTCGTCGAGGCACTACCCCAGAACTGGGAAACGCAAATTCCCGTAGCAGGACCGCTTCGGTTTCTCAGTCCCTGGCTATGGGGGTATGCAGGGGCAGATTCATTGCCGCCGAGGGTGTTGCCCGAACTCCCGGCTGAGGAAGACGACCTGGTGGCCAATTCGGAGCATCTGCTGGCACATCCCGCATTTGTTACCTGGTCGGCGCGCAGCGAGACGACATTTCAGGCAGCCGAAGAGATCGTGCGCCACCCGGGGTGGAAGCTGGACATGTGGGTGAACCGCCTGACCAGCGAGCTGTTCGCGGAGCCGCTCGTGGCCCAAATGCTCAACAAGCGGTTGATGGCCATGAGCGAGTGGCTGTTGTTGGCGGATGACGAGCTGCGGGCCAAGGAGGCCTATGCTGCGGCAAAGGCAATCCTGGAAAGCCCCGTGCAGGATCAGCCGTTTCTGCAAGGATTGGTGCGACGAGATCTGGAGCAGGCGCTGGTAAGCCTGCAAGATCCTGAGCCGGTTTCCGGCATGGAACAATATCAGTGAGGAGCGAAAAACATGGCTGGATTTGGTTGGCCTGAGATCCTGATCATTTTGGTCATCGTGGTCCTGATCTTTGGCGTAGGCAAGGTCGCGGATGTGGGTCCCGCCCTGGGTAAGGCGATCAGTGGTTTCCGCCAGGCAGTGAGAGACGAAGACGAAGAAGAAGAAGTAGAGGCAGAAGAAGAGACCGAGCCCAGCGAAGAGGCGGAATAGGTCACCAACGGACCAGGCTCCCTGAACAGTCCGGTCCAGCAGGGAGAAACCCGTCGGGTCGAACCTGAAAACGGGTATCTTGGGTTGTCTCGAAACGAGGCTGCACTCTCGAGCTGTGCGGCCTCGTTTGTGTTGCCAAGAGTTAAAAGACACAGCGCACCAGGGCAAGATCCTGACTTTGCAGCAGCCGTAACTGCTGGTCGGTAACGATTGACACCCCAAGTTGGTTGTGCTATACTGGCCCAGTTTCCGGACTTTGGCCACGGCGAGGGCAGGGGGATGCGTGAGGGGCAACAGCGCCGAACAACCGATCTACTGACACGTCTAGTGCCCATCCTCGTGATCGGGGGACTGGTGATTCTATACGCCATCGTCAACTGGCTGTGGCTGTCGGACAATGTGATCTCTGGCGGCTGGGACAAGTCCAAGCACCTGACGCGTAGCCTTCGCTACTACCAGGCCCTGTCGCCCCCGACCCTCCAGGCGCTATTTGCCAATCTCGTAGAGAATCCCATACGCCCGTCTCTCTTTCCCCTCACCGCCACGCTGGTGTACCCGCTGCTGGGCTTCGAGGTGGACTCGGGGCCGATGATCAACCTGCTGTACGTGGCTATCCTGCTGTCGGCTGCCTACGGTCTGGGCGTCAAGCTGGTCAATCGAAACGTGGGGCTGCTGGCCGCGGTGGTGCTGGCAACCTACCCGATGGTTTTTGCCATGTCCAGGCTCTTTTACATGGAGCTTGCCCTGACGGCGATGGTGGCCATCACCCTCTACTTTTTGGTGGCCAGCGATGGTTTTGAGCACCGGACAGCGGCTCTCCTTTTCGGGCTTTGCCTGGGGCTGGGGTTGCTCACTAAG
>JASFHU010000256.1:0-6391 GCA_050123055.1 Anaerolineae bacterium | reverse complement strand
GCACGTCGGACTATGACAAGGAAAAGCTGCAGGAGCGGCTGGCCAAGCTGTCGGGTGGCGTGGCCATCATCCGCGTGGGCGCGGGGACCGAGGTGGAGCTGAAGGAAAAGAAGCACCGGGTGGAGGACGCATTGAGCGCGACCCGAGCCGCGGTGGAGGAAGGCATTGTGCCGGGTGGCGGGGTGGCGTTGATCAACGCGATGCCGGCGCTGGACGGCATCAAGATGGAGTTTGCCGACGAGCAGACGGGGGTGTCGATCGTGCGGCGGGCGCTGGAGGAGCCGATGCGGCAGTTGGCGGTGAACGCGGGTCGTGATGGGGCGGTCATCGTGGAGAACGCGCGGCGGGCGCAGAAGGAGCAGGACGACCCGAACGTGGGCTACGACGTGTTGCGCGACAACTATGTGAACATGGTGACACAGGGTATCATCGACCCGGTGAAGGTGACGCGGAGCGCGGTGGAGAACGCGGCCAGCATCGGGGCCATGATTCTGACCACCGAAGCCCTGATCACTGACATCCCTGAGGAGGAGCCGGCGCCGGCCGCGCCGCCGATGCCTCAGTACTAGGCAGAGATTGATCCCGGGGACTATGCCTCAGGCTGAGGCATGGTCCCCATTGCCTGGAAGCTGCAGCGGGCCGGGACCCGATGGGCTTCCGGCATAGGTAGGACCTGATTGTTTCGCGGAGAATCACAATGCCGATCTACGAGTACGAATGTTCCGAGTGCGGCCTGTATTTTGAAAAGCTACAGAAGTTTGGGGATCCAGCGCCGGAGACCTGCCCAAACGGGCACCCCCGAGTACATCGCCTGCTGTCCCAGCCAACCATCATCTTCAAGGGCAAGGGCTTCTATATCACGGACAATGGGCGAAGTAGCCGCACCGCCGCAGCCAAGAATGGGCAGCCCAGCAAAGAGGCCAAAGACGCGAGCAACGCAAAGGACGACGCGGCGGGCAGTTCCAAGGCAGAGAAGAAGACCGGCTCAAAGGCCCAGGAAAAATAAGTCATAGGGATAGTTCACAGCCATCCCTACGACTTGTGACTTTCAGATTTCTCTGACCCCCTCAAATCACCCAAAGGCAACCCAGACCTGAGCCCTGGTGATTGCAACCGTGTTCGACCTGTCCTACTCAAGGGCGGACCTGGGCAGCACCAAGGGACGCAACATACCCCAAACCAAGATCGCCAGGCCGCCAAGGATCAACAGGCCCGGTCCAAACAGAGCGATGGGCCACCAGGCCCCCAGGAAGAGGAGCATCAGCACAAACATCGCTCCGGCGATCCCGCATAGGATAGACCCCGCGATCTTGAGGCCCCGGATGTCTCTGCGGAGGCCGATGAACAGTAGCGACAAGCCCACGGACAGAGGCTCGATGACCCACAATACCGACCACCAGTGCCACAATCCGGTGATGGCACAGAATTGAAAGACCATCCCGTTCATCCCGATGATAGTGGCCGGGATGAGCAACCAGATGAGCCGCATGTAGACGGCGGCAAACAGGAAGCCCATGGCCAGCGAGATCAGGATCATGGGCCACAACCAGGCCCAGATCCCCCAGGCGTTGGTGACGCTGGCCAGCAGCAGGATGCCGCCGGTGGTCAGGATGGGCATGCCGGGGATAAACAGGCCACCCAGACCGCGTTTGCCCCGGACCAGAAACGGCGGTACCACGAAGCACAGCCCCACGCCGGTAACCGTCAGCGGCCAGAACCGCCAGATGAAGGCAGTCAGATCGAACCCCAGCAGGTACGCAATGGCCATGAACAGCAGCAGCGCGGTACCTAGCAAGAGTAATGCCCCACCAGTGAGAACGTAGGATCTCTTATCCATTCTTTTCCCTCCTTGCTCAAGTCTGAACCACTAACACTCAAGTACCTGTCCGAGAGAACTCGAGTCCTTGTCTCCAAGGGCGCCGAGCGTATGCCCGGACAGATGCTAACCGACGATGGCCCCCAAAAGGACCACAATGGGGATCAGGATCAATGCCGGACGCCTCAAGGAGCGACCCAGGTGACGGGCGGTCTGGCGTCCTCGCTCACCCTGATCCGCCAGCCAGATGGTAAAGAGGACGCTGCCGATGATCAACAATGGCTCCAGCGGCCACAGGAAGGCCCACCATCTCCAGAGGCCAGTGATGGCATAGAACGAAAGGAGGACGCCGTTGCCCAAGATGATGCCCACCGGGATCAGCAACCAAACACAGGCCGTCGCCTCCATGATCAGGCACAGTCCCGCACCGACCACCAGAAACTCGAAGGGCCAGCCCCGGCGAAAGCCCCCCCACCAACCGGTCAGGAGGCCCAGGAATATCACCACCAGGTTGACCACGGCCACCAGTCCAAGGGCATACAGGATCGCCCGCGCTGGTCCGGTGCCCGCCAAAGACGAATCGGCTGCCGGGCCCCGGGCCAGCAGGGCGTTGGCCGAACCTTGCAGTACATCCCCGGCATCAGACAGCGCATCCCTGGCGGAATCGATCGCTTCTCCGGCCGAGATCGGTTCTACGGCTTCCGCATAAGCAGGTCCTGGCTCGGGCGCTCTCCTCGGCGGGCTGTCCTGTTCAGCCAAAAGGACCTGCTCGCCATCGGGACCCCCTTCCTCGGCCTCCATGGCGGCCCACAGATCTTCCGCCTCCTTTGCCAGCCTCTGCCCCAACTCGGCATCGGTGTCGTTGATCGCAAATTCCACGTCGACCACTTTTTCGCGGGCAGTACCCGAAAGCACCGCCACCGACTCGGAGGGCGCTCCCGCGGTCGTGAAGGATAGCGGCAGCGAGATGCGCGCCGGCAGTTGCAGCTTGGCCCGCCTGGTCGCCTTCTGCAAGGCTTCGGCCATCTCGCCGGCATTCTGGTAGCGCTCGCGAGGGCGTTTGGCCAGCGATTTGAGCACGACCCGCTCGAAGGGCTTGGGGATCGATGACTCGACCTTGCGCGGCGGGGGCAGGGGATCATTGACATGTTTCATCAAGATGGCCAGCGGCGTCTCTGCGTCAAAGGGCGGGTCTCCAGTGAGCATCTCGTAGAAGACGATGCCCAGCGAGTAGATATCGCTGCGGGCATCGCATTGGCCCTCCAGCCCCTGTTCAGGCGACATGTAGCTCAAGGTACCCATCAATGCGCCGGAGACGGTATAGCGGGTGCCGCCGACGATCTGGGCGATGCCAAAGTCGGTGAGCACTGCCCGGCCGCGCTTGCTTAACAAGATGTTACCCGGCTTGACGTCGCGATGGATCATGCCTTCGCTGTGGGCGTAGGCCAGCCCCTCGAGCACGTCAAGCAGAATGCGCGCCACGTCGCCTAGGGGCATTCGCTCGTCTCGCGCCCGGTAGTCGTTCAGACGGGTCCGCAGGCTGTCCCCTTCCAGCAACTCCATCACCATGTAGTAGAGCCCATCCTGCACGTCAAAGTCAAAGACCTGTACGATGTTGGGATGGCGCAGGGCCGCCACCGCGCGCGCCTCTCGCTTGAAGCGCGCCAGGAACTCTTCCTCCTCGACCAGGTCGGAGCGCAGCACCTTGATGGCCACGTAGCGGTCGAGCTGGGGGTGGTAGGCCCGGTAGACGCGGGCCATTCCGCCGCGCCCCAGGGGCTCCAGCAGGCGATACTTCCCTAGGTTTCGTCCTGGCAAAGAATCAACAGACACGTTCTTCTCCCTTGCTCCCCAACAGCCATGATAACATAGCCCTGGCCCTCCTACCTATCCATTGGCTAACAGGCAGCTATCGAGCCGGCATGAATCCAGGCTTTGCCCGCCCATGGTCCGATCCAAAGGCCGTGCTTTTGGCAGGCAAAGCCAGGGAGTTGTCCCGGAACAAACCCTTTGGAATCAGAGAGGGAGGGGAATGCGGGGTCAATCAACTCGCTCGCGGATCACCAGCTTGTATCCCCTTCCGCGCTCGGTGAGCAGAAGCTGTGGGTTGGCCGGATCAGGCTCGATCCGCGAGCGCAGGCGGCGCACCAGGTTTTCGATCTGATAGTCGTAGACAGCATCTTGATACTCGGGCCAGACGGCATTGCCGATGTCATCCTTGGAGCAGACCTGACCACGACGTTCATAGAGATAGGACAGCAGGGCAAACTCCTTGGGTGATAGAGCCACCGCTTGCCGGTCCAGGCGCACGATCCCGGCCACGGCGTCTACGACCAGTTCGGGGAAGGGGGTCTCCAGGTAAGTGCTCTCTGGATCGTGAAAGGTCAAGAGCACATCCCCGATGGAGACGCCATCGCCGTCGCGCAGCTCGACGGGTGCCATGACGCGCTCTCCGTTGAGAAAGGTGCCGTTGGTACTGCCGAGATCGGCCAACACCATGCGCCGGCCCTGGCGTTGCACCTGGGCATGCTCGCGCGAGACCCGCTTGCTGGTGATGACGATGTCGTTCTCTACCGCGCGCCCGATGGTCGTGAACTCGGCGCCCAGCGGGTGCTCGCGTCCGGTGGGATCGGTCAACAGCGGAACAGACTCGGTTGTTGCCATGGCCTACCCTCGCCTCTTATCGCGCCCTCACGATTATACCATATCGCTGCACCCTTGGCGAACCTGAACCCCTTTGGCTTTGTCCTATCGTCTGACGGCTTGGTGCCAGGTGCCAAAATGGGGTATCTTTTTCATAATCGGGGAAGGTTGCTGTGTGTGCGGGCGGCTTTGCCGCCCGCACACACAGTAACCCCAATTATTGAGAAGATGCAAAATGGGGTATAATGGAGACCGAAAAGGAGAGAATGGATGCGGGGGAAACTGGTCACGCTGTTGGCCCTCCTGGCAGCCGTGATAGGCTGGTGGGGGCTCTACGAACTTGTCGCCATTGCTACACCGGAGCAGCCAGGCGCGCTGTCCTTCTTTTTCGCGCTCCTCTTTCTGGCCACGACCGCCATTCTCATCCCCCCTGCCACATTCCTGAACCGCCGCTTTGCCCCTGAAGCCACGGCCCGAGATCCGTGGCGCTCGCTACGGCATAGCGCCTGGGGCGGGATCTGTGTAGCGAGTTGGGCCTGGCTGCAGATGCACCGGGCCTTTAACCTGGGCTTTGCGGTGATCACCATCCTGATCTTTGTCGCCCTCGAGGTTTTGCTCTCGCGCCTGAAGGTTGAGCCTGAGCCATAATGGGCTGAGATCCGGCTCGGGCCAGGCGAGAGGCCCAATAGTAAATCGTTTGAGGTAACCAATGCAGATACAAGAGGAACTTCGCAAGTTGCCCAGCATCGACCGCATGCTCCAGGAGGAAACCATCGCGGCGTTGGCGGAGCAGTGGGGCCACGAACTGACCGTCGAGGCTAGCCGCGAGGCGCTGGACGCGGCGCGGCAGCATATCCGAGATGGTGGGCCGTGTCCGCCGCACTCGGCTCTGGCGCGGGAGACTGGCAGGTTGCTAGCAGCGCGACTGCGACCCACCCTACGTCCGGCCATCAACGCCACGGGCGTGATCGTTCACACCAACCTGGGCCGGGCACCGCTGAGCGCCGAGGCCCGGGCGGCGATGGACGCTGTTGCCCTGGGGTACTCTAACCTGGAGTACGACCTGGAAGACGGGGCGAGGGGTTCGCGCTACGTCCATGCCGAGGAGATCCTCTGCCGTCTCACCGGCGCCGAGGCGGCCCTGGTAGTCAACAACAACGCTGCCGCCCTGATCCTCATCCTCATGACCTTTGCTCAGGGGCGCCAGGTGATCATCTCGCGCGGGCAATTGGTGGAGATCGGTGGCGGGTTCCGCATCCCCGACGTAATGCGCCAGAGTGGCGCGACACTCGTGGAGGTGGGCACCACCAATCGCACCTATGCCCGTGACTATGAAGCGGCGATCACAGAGAACACGGCGGCTTTGATGCGCGTCCATCGCAGCAACTTTCGCCTGCTGGGCTTTGTGCACGAGCCCTCGCTGGCCGAGATGGTGAAAGTGGCCGCCCAGCGGGATCTGTACCTGTTCGACGATCTGGGCAGCGGAACCTTGCTGGACACCACACCTTACGGTCTGGGCCACGAGCCTACGATCCAGGAGAGCGTGTCGGCTGGCGCCTCGCTGGTGTCGTGCAGCGGCGACAAACTCCTAGGCGGGCCACAAGCCGGCATCATCCTGGGCCAGGCCGAATTAATCGCGCAGCTTAAGCGATTTCCTCTGACCCGCGCCCTGCGGGTGGACAAAACAACGCTGGCCGGGCTCCAGGCAACCCTGCGCCACTACCTGCTCGGCGAAGCGGCGGACACGGTGCCGGTGTGGCGTATGATCAGCCAGGACGAAGCGAGCCTGCAGAAGCGGGCCAGGACCTGGGTGCGGAAGCTCAAGGGGCTTGGTGTGCAGGCCAACGTGGTACGGGGTCACTCGACGGTGGGCGGAGGCAGTCTGCCGGGCGAGACGCTGCCGACGCGACTAGTGGCCCTGGACGTGGCCTC
>JASFHU010000255.1:0-6424 GCA_050123055.1 Anaerolineae bacterium | reverse complement strand
AGATGGTGGGCTGACGCCCGACGAGATCGTCGTCGTGGCCCGCGAGCTCGTGGCGCGAGACGTGGATGTGGTCGACTGCTCGTCGGGAGGCTCGGTCCCTGCTGTGCCCCCCGTCATCGGTCCTGGGTACCAGGTGCCCTTTGCCGAAAAGATCCGCCGCGAGGCAGGGATCGCCACCGCGGCCGTGGGCTTGATCACAACCCCGGAGCTGGCCGACGAGATCGTTCGCAATGGCCGCGCCGATCTGGTGGCCCTGGGCCGCGAGCTACTACGCCATCCCTACTGGCCTCTGGATGCTGCTCGAACGCTTGGCCAGCAGATCGCCTGGCCGCGACAATACCGGCGCGGCCGCCTGGACTGAATCGGCTGGTGCCTGGCCGGCGGAGAGGACATCTCATCAACCCGAGGCAAAACTGCCCATGGAACTCTTTGTACCAGGACGTATCTGTTTATTCGGCGAGCACTCTGATTGGGCCGGCGGGTACCGGAGGGTCAATCCTGAGATCAAGCGAGGCTATACGCTGATCTGCGGTACCGAGCAGGGCATCTATGCCGAGGTCGCTCCCTATCCCGACGCCCTGCTGCTGACGGCCACTACCCCTGAGGATGAGACACTAGGTCCGCGCGAGATCCCAATGGAGCCAGAGGCGCTCCTCGACGTCGCCCGCCGCGGTGGGTTCTGGAGCTACATCGCCGGTGTGGCCTACGAGGCCATGACTCACTACCAGGTGGGGGGACTCGTTATTCGCAATTTCAAGACCGATCTGCCCATCCAGAAGGGGCTGTCGTCGAGCGCGGCCATCTGTGTACTGGCTGCAAGAGCCTTCAATCTACTCTACGATCTCAAGTTTACCACACGCGGTGAGATGGAGCTGGCCTACTTGGGCGAGATCACAACGCCGTCGCGCTGCGGGCGCATGGACCAGGGCTGTGCCTTTGGTAGCCGCCCCGTGCTGATGACCTTTGACGGCGACCGCCTGATCACAGAGGAGTTGAGGGCAGGCGATGACCTGCACTTTGTGATCGTTGATCTGCAGGCTCACAAGGACACGATGAAGATCCTGGCCAATCTTAATGACTGTTTTCCGTACGCCTCCAACCAGCTCCAGCAGGGCGTCCAGGATCTCCTGGGGCCGGTCAATGAGGACATTGTGCACCAGGCCGTCGAGGCGCTGCAGGCCGGGGATGGCCAGCGGCTAGGCGCCCTGATGACCAAGGCCCAGGGTTGGTTCGACCACTATGCCACACCTGCTTGCCCCGACGAACTGACGGCTCCGGTACTCCACCGGGTTTTGGAATATGGACCACTCAAGCCCCACATCTGGGGGGGCAAGGGGGTCGGTTCCCAGGGTGATGGTTCTGCCCAGTTCATTGCCCGCAGCGAGGGGGACCAGCAGTCCATCATCGAGATCGTCGAGCGTGAGCTGGGAATGCCCTGCCTAAAGGTGACCTTGCGCGCTGGCGTCAAGTCCGAAGCAACTACCAGGGTAACAGCGCCCATCCAGGTGCGCGAACCGCAGGCAAAGGAGGGGGAAATTCCCCCCGTACGCAAGGCCGTCATCCCCGTGGCCGGCCTGGGGACGAGGCTGTTTCCAGCCACATGGGCCACCAAAAAGGAGTTCTTTCCGATCGTCGACCGGAATGGCATAGCCAAGCCCGCAATCCTGCTCATCATCGAGGAAGCGCTCGGCGCTGGCATCGAGGAGGTGATCCTGATTGTCCAGGAACAGGACCTGGGCAACTTTCAGACGCTGTTCGATGCCTCGACCATTACCCGCAACCACGACAGGTATCCGGCCCGCCTTCAGGGTTATGCTCAGCGCATCCTGGAGATGGGACGTCGCACCTCGTTCGCCGTCCAGTCGGTGCAGGAGGGGTTTGGGCACGCCGTCTACTGCGCACGGGAAGAGGTGGCTGGCGAGCCTTTCCTGCTGATGCTTGGCGATCACCTGTACCAGACCCACAGCGCCAAGTCTTGTGCCCGGCAACTGCTCGACGCCTATGAACAGCATGGGCTCAGCGTTCTGGGCCTGCGACATGTGCACGAGCGCGATGTAGTCCACTATGGCACGGTGTCGGGTACCTGGCTGGACGGAAATCAACTGCTGGAGCTTGTTGAGATTGCCGAAAAGCCCACGGTGGACTATGCCCGGGCCCACCTGCACCTGCCCGGCCTACCCGAGCGCGAGTACCTGGCCGTCTTTGGCCAGTACATCCTCAAGCCGCGCCTCTTTGATCTCCTGGCAGAGAATGTGGCCAGCGACCGGCGCGAGGGAGGCGAGTTTGAGCTTACCACCGCGCTGGACCGTCTGCGCCAGGAGGAAGGCTTCCTGGGGCTGGTCATGGATGGGCAGTGCTACGACATCGGCCTCCCAGAATCTTATCTGCGCACGATGCAAGTGTTTGGATCGAAACGCGCCTAGCGACTCATCTGTTCGCTTTCCCGGACATGGAAAGTAGGATACCTATGAACAAACGGGCAACCGCTGATCTTTTCGACCGCATCCGTTTCAGGGGCCAGCCCCTGGCCAATCCAGATAGCATGGTGGTCAGTGGAAACGCACGATTCACCGTGTTGACCCCCAGACTGCTCCGACTTGAATGGTCAGAGACGGGAGTCTTTGAGGATCGGGGCACCTATGCGTTCCCCACCCGCCATGCCCCTACACCATCCTTTGCGACTGCCGTTGAGAGCCACACCCTGGTGCTTGACACCGGCGCGCTCTGCCTGCGCTATTCACAGGGTAGCGGCAGGTTCACCACTGACAACCTGTCCGTCAGTTTTGACCTCAACGGCCAGCGGCAGACCTGGATGCCGGGAATGGCGTCCACGCCCGGGAATCTGCGCGGCACGCGACGTACCCTCGATGGCTGCGGCGGGGACGCGGCCCTGGAAGAAGGCCTGCTCTCTCGCGCGGGCTGGACCCTCTTTGACGATAGCTGCTCGGTGCTGTTCGACCCTGGCGAGGGTTGGGTTTTGCCTCCCCGTACCCACCAGACGCAGGACTGGTACTTCTTTGGCTATGGACACGACTTCAAGTCTGCCCTGGCCGAGTATACCCGCTTTGGCGGCCGGGTCCCGCTGATCCCCCGCTACGCCCTGGGAGCCTGGTGGTCGCGCTACTGGGCCTACAGCGACCAGGATCTCAAGGACCTGGTGGGCGAGTTCGAGGCCCAAGACCTGCCGCTGGACGTGCTGGTCGTCGACATGGACTGGCATACGCCCCATAGCTGGACCGGCTATACCTGGAACCGTCAGCTCTTTCCCGATCCGCCGGCCTTTCTCCGCTGGGTCCACGACAAGGGCCTGCGGGTGACCCTCAACCTGCACCCGGCTGAGGGGATCCAGGCATTTGAGGAGATCTACCCCCGCTTTGCCGAGGCGATGGACGTCGATCCACAGAGCGAGGAGCCCATTCCCTTTCGCATCACCGACCGCAGGTTCGTCAAGAACTACTTTGAGCTGGTGCACCACCCGCAGGAGGACGACGGCGTAGATTTCTGGTGGATGGACTGGCAGCAGGGCGAGAGTTCAGAGATGGAGGGGCTCGATCCGCTGCCCTGGATCAACCACCTGCACTTTACCGATTCGCGGAGGCGCGGCCTGCGCCCGATGCTCTACAGCCGCTGGGGAGGGCTGGGCAACCACCGCTACCAGACCGGTTTCTCGGGTGATACCTGGGTAGGTTGGCCGGCGCTCCAGTTCCAGCCCTACTTTACCGCCACAGCGTCCAATGTCGCCTATGGCTGGTGGGGCCACGACATTGGCGGGCACATGGGCGCCGCCACCGAGCCCGAGCTTTACGCCCGCTGGGTGCAGTATGGTGCCCTGAGCCCTGCGCTGCGCTTGCACGCCACCAAGGACCCCCTCGCCGAGCGCCGGCCTTGGAGATACCCCGACGCCGTGTACCAGGCCGCCAGGGAGGCTTTCCATTGGCGCTACCAGCTCGTGCCCTACATCTATACCATGGCCCGCGTCGCCCACGATACCGGTATCTCCCTCTGCCGCCCCATGTACTACGAGTACCCCGAGGAGGACGCGGCCTACACCGCCCGCCACCAGTACTTTTTCGGGGATCAGATGATCGCTGCCCCCATCCTCCAGCCTGCCGATCCCGACACCGGACTGGCGGCTACCGACGTGTGGGTGCCGGAGGGAACGTGGATCGAGTATACCACCAAGGAGACCTTTACCGGCCCCCGCTGGGTGCGCCTGGTCGGAGGCCTGAACCGGGTACCCATGCTGATGAAGGCCGGCACCATCCTGCCCCTGGCCGCGCCTTTCGAAACCCCCTCTTCGCCCCATCTTTCATCGGGGACGACCGCCGCTATCCCCGGCGACCGGCTGGTCCTGTCGGTCTTTCCCGGGGCGTCTGGCAGCTTCCGGCTGTACGAGGACGATGGTCTCACCGAGGCATATCGGGAGGGGAACTGCGAGTGGACCCCGATAACGGCCCGGATGGAGGATCCGAATACCTGGCAGGTGCAGATCACGCCGGTGGAGGGACGATGCGACCTTCTGCCGGAGCAGCGCGGCTTTGAGATCCGTCTCGAGGGCAGCCGGCGGCCCGATCAGGTGATGCTCGATGGGCTGGAGCTCGACGACTGGAGCTACGATCCAGGGGCGCTGCGGACAACCATCTATGTCCCGCCCCGCGACAAGGGGCAGCCCATCACCGTGACCGCCCTGGCCCAGGATGGAATCTCGGCCCTGGACGAGGCCCACAACCGGCAGGTGATCCTGGCCGACGCCAGGCGACTGCTGGGCGAGCGGGTTCCCCCCGAGCAAGGTGTGGAAGAGATCCTCGACGTGGCCTTGCGTACTGAGGTCCCCGGACGGGCGGACCTGGTCGCCCGCCTGGGCGGCCCCCTGATCCGCACCATCGAGTTCACCACACCGGAAGAGGCTTCACAGCGGTTGGGGCGGGTCATCGTCGGAGCGCCCTTCCCTCTTGAGCAGGCCTTCGATCTCAACATCACCTGGACCCTGCGGCAGGGCCAGCAGACCAGGCAGTGGACTGTTTCCGTGGAAGGGGCCACAGGTTCGCAGATCGTCGATGCGCCCTTTGCCTTTGACGGGCGGGTGCAGACGATGCGCTGGTCGGCCGAGGTCGAGGTGAACTGGCGCGGGGAGAAACTGGTCTATACTCACCACAGCGAACCCCTGTTCCCCACCATCCAGGCTTGGCAGGTTCTCGTCTACAACAGGGAAGAGCAGCTCCTGGCCCCTGAGCAGCTCGAAGACACCAAGCCAGTGAGCGAGGGCGGGCCCGCCTGGAAGGACTATGTCCAGACGGCGGTGGCGCTCACAAACGTGAACCAGCCGCATGCCGTGTTCCTCTCCCGGGAATACGAGCAGGCGCTCAAGGCCGGGACGCCGCTGGCGGCCTACCTGCGAACGATCGTCGTCTGCCCTGACGAGCGGGATGCCGTCCTGCGCTTTCGGGCGGCGGGTCCCACCACCTTCTACCTGAATGGCCAGGAGGTCGAAGAGTTGCCGGTGGAGGTGGAGGGTTGGCTTCCGCCCCCGTTGCACCAGGCTCAGGGGACGGCCGTGATGCGCCTGCGTCCGGGCAGGAACCTGTTGCTGGTTCATTTCAGTCCGCCCCGGGGAAAGCGCCCCTCGTGGTATTTCGGCGGCTGGTTCGTAACGCCGGATGGCGATTTGATGACAGACCTGGAGTTTACCCTTGAGGGTAGTTCGTAGTCCGGTATTGATTCCCAAGTCAGAGAGGAGCGTAAATGATGGATGCAAAAGAATTGGTGAGCAGGCTTCACTGGTTGGGCCACGACAGCTTCCGGCTGGACGGGCCGCCGGTGATCTATTTTGACCCCTGGAAGCTCAAAAGCGGCCTGCCCGAGGCCGACCTGGTGCTGGTCAGCCACGAGCACGCCGACCACTGTTCCCCAGACGACGTGGCAAAGGTCAGCGGGCCCGATACGGTCGTGGTCACCGCTGCCGGTGCGGCGGAGAAACTCCCGGGTGCAAAGATCGTGCGCCCCGGCGACCGCTTGACGGTGTCCGGCGTCGAGATCGAGGCCGTCCGGGCCTACAACGTCAACAAGTTCCGCTCTCCCGGCGTGCCCTTCCACCCACGCGAAGCCGAGCACGTAGGCTTTGTCGTCACCGTGGGCGGCGCGCGCGTCTACTTTGCCGGTGACACCGACCACATCCCCGAGATGGCCGATATTGCCTGCGACGTGGCGCTTTTGCCCGTGAGCGGCACCTACGTCATGACCGTCGAGGAAGGTGCCGAAGCGGCCCGGACCCTGAGCCCGCAGATCGTCGTGCCCATGCACTACGGAGCCGGTATCGGCACCGCCGGCGATGGCCAGCGCTTCACCGAGCTCTACAAAGGGGAAGTGAGCCTGCTGACCGTGGAATAAGGCAATCCAGACCTATCCGATCATCTGCTCAGCGCCC
>JASFHU010000254.1:0-6449 GCA_050123055.1 Anaerolineae bacterium | reverse complement strand
GGGCATGGGGTCCCCGGCGGCGACGTTGAACACCCGCGGCACGTCGTTGCGTACGGCATGAACCAGGGCCGCGACCACATCCTCCTCGTGGATGACCTGCATCATGGGGTCGAAACCCATCAGGCTGGGCGCCCACGGCAGCCGCAGGAAGCGGGTCATCGGGGTATCCGCAGTCGGCCCGACGATGCTGGAAAAGCGCAGCGTGGTCAGCGCCATGCCGGGCGTTCTACGGCAGAAGCCGTGGCAGAACCTTTCGATCTCCACCAGGTCCCGGAGGTAGCCATAGCGCCGGCTTGCGCGCAGGGGATGCTCTGTGGTCAGGAAGGCCGAGTTGGTAGGACGAGCGCCATAGACGGCCGTGCTGCTCTTGAGCACCACCTTGCGCACCCCGGCATCGGCGCAGGCACCCAGCAGCTTGGTCGTGCCCATCACGTTGGCATCAAAGGCCGACTCACTGCGCCGGGTGCTGCTTCTGAAGGCCAGATGGCAGACGGTGTCCACACCCTCTGCCTTGAGGAGTTCCACCAGAAGTGGATTCCGCGCGTCGGCCAGGACAAAGTCGAGTGCACCGATCTTGCTGGCAGGCGGCTTGGCGTCCAAACCGAGGACGTGATAGCTCTCCTCGGCCACCAGATGCGCGGCTACCCGGGAGCCCCAGTAGCCCGCTACGCCGGTGACCAGGATGACCCTTTTTCTGGCCATACTTTGTCCCTTCCCCCCTTTTTGGGCAGGTCGCTGAACCGCTGGCCCATGAGAACCGACCAGGTTTGGTCAAGTTTCTGACAGTCTTTTCCCCTATGCTAGCCGGAGAGCACCAAGTAGATGAGCAGCCCACATAGGGCGACAAGCATGGCAGCTACGGCGGCGACGGCAAAAAAGGCCACCACGCGCAACAACTGCCGGTCCACCCCCTTGGCCTCGGCCATGGTCTCCTTAGCTTCGATCTCTGCCCTCAGGGATTCTGCCAGTGCCTCCGCGGATTCCGCCTGCGGCTCCGGGCCGTTCTCTTGCTCACTCATGAACCCTCCTCCTCTTTCTCAGGATCGGTCAGCGCTGCGCCCACCCGATCGGCCAGCATGGCATGGGCTGCCTCTTCGTTGGCCTCGAGTTGCTGGGCCAGGTCGGCTGGGATCTCCACCTTCAGAACGTCGGCTCCCAGTCGCTGCAGTTCCTCCTCCAGCACTACGACCCAGCCAGGCTCCATGGCAATCACGATCGCCGAAGAGCCTGGCGCCAGGGAGGCAGCGACCTGGTTGATGCGGTCCGCAGAGAAGCGGCTGTCCCGTTTCTTTTTGCCTACCAGGCCCCCGACCAGGGCACCCAGGGCGCCCAGGGCAAGCCCCGTCCCGCCGGTCAGGACGCCCACCACGACGCCCAATGCGACGCCTCCCGCGGCACCCTTGGCGGGGGTCAGGCCCACGTCCTTGAAGTGGATCTGGCCCTCCTCATCCTTGTGCATAGCTACGGCGGCCTGAATGCCGACCAGCTTTTCATCTTGGGATTCCTTCAGGGTCTTGAGTGCTTCCTCGGCGGCGGTTTCCCCATCGAACGCCGCGACGAGCAGTTGAATCGATGCCTCACTCATAGTTCCTCCTCACTAAATCTCCAGCACTATCTGCTAAAGGCTGCCAGTCCTTGTCTCCCACCAGATCGAACGAGCTCTAGCCCCTGCGGTTGGCGACGCTGATATAGTACAGCAGTTGTAGGATGGAGGTGATAGCCGCGGCCAGGTAGGTCAGCGCTGCGGCGGTCAGTACTGCCTTGGAGCCCTGGGCATCGGCTTCGGCCTGCATCAGGCCCGCCTCTTGAAGCAGCCTGGTCCCTCGCCGGCTGGCATCGATCTCGACAGGCAGCGTCAGGATGGAGAAAAGGACCATCAGCGCGAAAAAGATGATGCCGAGCCAGAGCAGGCCCGTCATGTTGAACCACAGGCCCATCAAGATAGCGATGTAAGAGATGGTCGGGCTGAACTGGATCGCCGGCAGCAGGAATCCGCGGACCTTGATGAGTCCCGATCCGGTCTGGTACTGCTGGACGTGGCCCAGCTCATGGGCGGTGATGGCCATAGAGGCCACGCTGTTCTGCTTGGCCACCGGGTCCGACAAGCGTACCACGTTGGCGCCTGGATCGAAATGGTCCGTCATCGTACCGCTGATGCGCTCCAGGCGGATCGGCTGCAGCGAGGTGTGGCCAAAGATCTCACGTGCCACCTGGGGACCGGCAAGTCCTGCAGTGTTCCTCACCTTGCTCCACTTGGAGAAGGTGGAGCGGAGATAGATCTGCACCCCGATGGAGATCAAAATGGTCGGGATGAACACGTACCAGAAGTAGACAGGATCGATATACCAACCAAACATTGAAATGCCTCCTTATCTATCCCCAGCCTTCCACGTACATCTCTTTGGTGAAGACATAGGTGCGGTTGGCGCGGATCTGGACCACCACGCCCACCACTGCCAGTACCAGCCAGACGAGTCCCCAAAACCAGGAGCCCTGGAAGATGGGCTGCAGCAGGTTTCCACCGGCTTGCAGCTCAGCAAGCGTCACCTGGCCAAAGAGGAGCATGCCCGACAGCACAACGAGCGCAGCACCGGTGATGGCCGTCAGGATGATGATCACGTACTTTTGTAGGTTCAGCAGCAGCGTCAATGCCACGGCAACCAGGGCGCTGACAATGGCGACGATGGCCGTCACCAGGCCGGGATCAAATCCCAGCGCGCTCATCACGCCCGAGCCCAGCGCCCCGCCAAGGGCAGCGGCGATGATAACCACCCCCACCAGGTAGAACAGATAGGACAGCACAGCCCCGATGATGCCCACCACGACGCCGACGACCAACCCGGTCGTGGTGGCCAGGAAACCGGTGCCGAATATCAAAGTCACGGTATAGGCGCCCAGCCACAGCCCACCAAAAAAGCCCCAGATGGGCAGCATCACCAGGAAAAAACGATAGCCCGCCAGCAGGAACGCAGCGCCCAGCAATACGGCAAATAGGGCTAGTGTGATTGTTGACAGCATGTTTTTCCTCCTCTCAACGGATGACGAAGGACGAACGACGAAGGACGAATACTGTCGCACCTTCGTCGTTCGTCTTTGGTCCTTCGTCTATTCTTCCGCGCCGAAGGCGGCCTTGAGCTTGGCCTCGTCCTCCTTGGACAGGGAGGTCTGCAGCACCTCGGCATCAAAGCCACCGATCTCGTCCATCACCTTGTCCTCGGTCCAGCTTTCGACCAGCAGGAACAAGGCCGAGTGGCCGGGCTCGATCTTGGCCCCAACCTCTTTGATGAACTTGTCGTCGACGCCATAGTCGCTGAGCGCGCCGCCCAGCGCGCCGCTGGCCGCGCCGATGGCCAGGCCCAGCCAGGGGGCAAAGAACAGCAGTCCGATGAGCATGCCCCAGAAGGCGCCGCCCAGGGCACCCGCTCCCACCAGGCTGACCGCCTGTTTCACCTTGACCTTGCCGTCCTGCTTGCGCACGACGACGGCGGCGTCGGACAGGCTGATGAGCTGCAGCTTTTGCAGCCCGACCAGCTTGTCGCGCATCTGCTCGGCGCTGGTCTCGTCCTTGAACGCGAGTACTACCATTGTTGCCATGTTACCCTCCTACTATCTAGTATTGTCCTCCGGGCGCAACTACCCGGTGAGAACCTGTGTTGTTCGACGACCGGCCACGAGCCTGGCCGGTCGCCAGATCTGGGTCTATCGGCTGGGCCTCAGCTCTCCTAACGGATCCCTGCGACGGATGCCCAGCTCGGGCAGGTCGGACAACTCTGGCGCATCTGCACTGGCCGTCTTTAACCGGCGCGCGTACCAGTTGGCCAGGGGAACCGCCGATAGCCCGTGCAGCACCACGCTGAGCAGAATTGTCCAGGCCGCCATGGCGGCCAAGGTGTCGATGGGTCTGCCCGCCTCATGGAAGGCATCGAAGGCCATCAGAGCGAATACCACCGAGGCCAGGCCCCGTGGCCCCAGCCAGCCCATCATGAGGACCGTGTCGGCCCGCATGCGGGTGCCGATCAAAGAGATGGCCATCGGGACCATGCGGATCACCGTCAGGCTGAGCAGGGCATACAGGAGCGCCAGCGCATTGAATGATTGCAGCAGGGGTGGGATCATGTTGGCACCGAATACGGCCCAGACAAGGAGCGACAGCAGCGTGCCACTCGTCTCGGTGAACTCGGTCGCTACCTGCAGCCGCTCGCGGGTGGCATAGCCGAACAGGAGGCCGCCCACAAAGGCAGCGATGAAGCCATTGCCCCCCAGGGCTTTGGCCGCCCAAAAGGCGCACAGGGCCAGGGCCAGGTTTCCGATCTGTTCCCCCGTTGTGGCGGTCCAGCCACGCTTCACCGCGGTGGCAAAGAGCCAGCCTCCGAGCAGTCCGGCCGCTACCCCAACGCCCACGCCGAGACCGATCTCGCTCAAAGCCGACTGCAGCCACCCCCCACCCTGATAGCTTGCCCCGGCCAGGGCCAGAGCCGTGAATAGCACGACAAAGGGAGTGGCGATCCCATCGTTGAACCCACTTTCTACGTTCAGCGCCCGGCGAATTCGCACTGGCACCCGCGGGTTATTAAAGATCGGCAGGCCCAGGGCCGCGTCGGTCGGCGCCAGGATGGCCCCCAACAGGAGGGCAAAGCCAAGTCCCTCTTCCGGGAACAGGCCATAGGCCACAAGTCCCCCCAGGGCAATGATCAACGGCATGCCGATCAACAGCAGCCGGCCCGGAAGCCGTGCGTCGTCGCTCACCTGGCGGAGGTTCAGCGCCGACGCGTCGGCAAAGAGCAAGAGTGCCAGCGTCATTTCGGTGAGCAATTCGACTTCGTGGGAAGCGAATAGTCCCTGAGGGCCAAAGAGCGCGCCGACCGCCACAAAGATGATGGGCATGGTGACCGACAAACGTCCCAGCCACACAGAGACGGCTCCATAGACAACGATCAGGCCAAAAAAGATCGCCAGCTCTGTTGACATCGTTGGTTACTCCCTGTCACGCTTCACATTACGTACCCCTGATGACGATCATTGCCTATCGGCAGTCTTCGTTTTGGCTGCAAGACCTGGCAGGTTTTGAGAATCCTCATCATCCGAAGCTCAAACCGGCGTTCGGTAGGCATTCAGGTAGGCCAATCACCGACAAAAACCTGTCTGGTCACACTGCTTGCAGAGTGGACTTGGCCGGACCTATTGTACCCCACGACGGCGAGCCCTGCAAGCGCGGGGCGGCGTCTCTTGGGCAACCAAAGCGCCTACGCAAAGCCACGATGCCTTCTCTCAGGACTGTGCATCAACCTCATCTCTCTGCTCAGTCTCCCGGCCCTGGTGATCTGGCTGTGCCTGTCTCTGTCGCGCACGACGTTGTCGCACCGCGTCCCCGATCAAAATGGCGCCGCCCAATAGCGCCCAGATGCTGGCCGCAAAGTAGACCAACGGTCCCCGCCCCATCGGCTCGATGACCAGCATCAGGCCCAGTATCATCTCGAATAGGCCCAACAGAAAGGCCGTCCACGACCATTTACGGTCTTGACTGAAAAGATGTGTTTCGACCGGGCCGGTCCGAAAGCCGCCAAAGATGTGCATCAGCCCCGTGAGCAGGATGATCAGGCCCACCACCGAGATCAAGACGTCCTCACCCACCATGCCCGTGGTGAAGCGGCGGCTGAGCATGCCCACGCCGGCCAGGACCCCGATGGCCCCGGCCAGCAGCGACAATCCTTTGGCCCGCTCGCCGTGGACGCCCCAGCGCAGGCTGACGATGCCGCTGACCAGCCAGAACATGCCCATAAAGTTGACCAGCATGGGCCGCGCCTTGTCGGGCTGGAAGATCAACGCCACGCCCAGGGTGATGGCCAGCATGCCGCGTATCAGTGTGATCCAGAAAGCCATGAGATTTCTCCAGACTGGGCCAGTGTCCGACCCTCAGTCGGCTGAAACTGTCTCAGTCTTGTCGGTACAAGCTGTGGTCCATTGTCCATCGTCTATGGCCCACGGTCAGTCATCCCCGCCACAAAGGCCTCGACCGCCTGCTGCAGATTGAAGAACATCCGCTCGCGGCCGAGCGTCTCTCCAAGCGAGGATTGCTGGATGGTGCGCAGAGGCTCCGGGTTCAAGGCGGCGAGCCACAGCATGATCCCGGATTCCCGCAACCTCTCCTCGATCTCGGTCAGTTGCTTCAGTGCCGTGTACTCGATGTCGGGGATGGCGCTGCAATCGATGACGATGACCCGGGGTTGTTCCCGCCGGATAAGGGCCATCGCCTTTTCTCGCACCCGTGGCGCGTTGCCAAAGTAGATGCGGCCTTCGGTACGCACTAGCAATAGCCCGGGAAAGGTCTCATCGTCGGGATGGTCCCGCAGCGGGCGGAACACGTTGGTGCCAGGTTTGCGCCCCAGGAGATAAACCGGTGGGTGATTGGCCTGGTAGATGATGTCCAGCATGGACGCGACCACGGCCAC
>JASFHU010000253.1:0-6455 GCA_050123055.1 Anaerolineae bacterium | reverse complement strand
TGGGTTGGGATCTTTACTATCACAACCGGTAGCCGCTTGTGTGTTGGCTTGTGGCTAGCTCGCGGCTCAACGAGGAGTCCGCGAGCTGGCCCGCCCGGCTAGCCGATCTACCATGCTGAATACCATATCGGAGAGCAGATGACCGAAAAGACACAGTTTCAGGATATCACCTACGCGCTTGCGGCCTCGCCCAACTTTCCTCAGGACGGCATCTGTTTCGCCGCGCGAGGGTCGGGGCTGTACCGCTCCGAGGACGGCGGGCAGACCTGGCGGTTCGCCTACGAGACTCTGAATCTCGAAGCGCCGCTGCCAACCATGGCCATAGCAATCTCGCCCGATTTCGCCTCCGACCGGACGGTGTTTGCGGGTGTGCCAGGTGGGATTTTGCGCTCGTTCGACGGGGGTGAGACCTGGGACGTGGTCCAATTCCCCTCGCCGCCCCCGGTGGTCTCGGCCCTCGTCATCTCGCCAGATTACGTCCGTGATGGCATTCTGCTGGCAGGCACCGTGGAGGATGGTGTGTTCAGTACTTCCAACCGCGGTGGGCATTGGGTCGCCTGGAACTTTGGGCTCCTGGACCTGAACACCATCTGTCTGGCCATCTCGCCCGACTTTGCTCAAGACGAAACCCTCTTTGTAGGCACCGATTCGGGTATCTATTGCAGCACCAACGGGGGGCGTGCCTGGCGAGAGGTGGACTTTTCCCTTGATCTGGCCCCCGTGCTCAGCCTGGCCCTGTCGTCGGCATACGCCGAGGATGGCATTCTGTTCGCCGGCACCGAATCCCACGGTCTCTATCGTTCCGAGGACAGGGGCCGCACCTGGACACACCTGGCTGAAGACAATGTCCGCGGTGCTGTGAACGCCATCCTTCTCTCTCCGGAATTCCCAGACAAGGCCGACATCCTGGCCATGCTGGGCGACGGGTTGCTTTTGTCGCGCGACGGTGGACGGTCCTGGGCGGAGCGAGGAGCGGGTGCGGAGTTTGGTGAGGGCCTGGCCTGTGTGGCGGCTCCGCAGGGGCTCGATACTGACGGCCCCTTGCTTGTCGGCCTCGTAGATGGAGGCGTATTGCGTATCTCAAGCTTGTAGACAACGCCGTTGTGACCATGCACTCTCGCCTACTCAAGACTGCTCGGGTGCATCCCTATTCCTTTCTTCCTCCTTTGCCCAAGCCCCTTCCACCTGCCAACCGGCTTGGTGGAAGGGGTAAGGGAAACCACTGATTATTTGACCAGAACCATACAGGCGGTGCGGTTGAAGGGAGCGCACACCATCGTCACCGGCATCTCGAAGGCTGTGGCTATGACGACGGTAGACCTGGGTATCGACTGAAGCGGGATCGAGACTTTGAGTGATTTGCGGACCGGGCTGCGGGCGGCGTTGCAAGCATCGCCGCAGGCGATAGCTGAGATCGGATGGTAGATGATTTTGCTGTAAGCCATGTAGGCCAATTACGGAGATCGAAGAATTTCCACCGTTGGGACAACGTGTTCTATGGAGGTTCAGAAATGGCCAATAACCAGGAACCTGATTGCAGAGAGCGCACCAGATCGCCAAACGGGCGCCCCACGATCGGCTTCCTAAACGCGTCTGGGCTTCAATTCTTTCACCTGGCATGGCGCGGCGTAGCCGACGTGGCCAGGGAACACAACATCAATGCCATCAGTTTTGTAGGCCAGTATGTGCGAGACACGAAAGGTTTCAGAACCCAGGCCAATATCCTTTACGACCTGATAGAGGTAGAGCAGTTGGATGGACTGGTTATTCAGAATCTTATGTGCAATCTGCTTGACCCCGACGAGACCCGGCAGTTTTATGAGCGCTACCGGCCCCTGCCGATCGTCAGCTTGGGGCGGCAACCACCGGAAGGCATCCCCTATGTTCAGAGTAGTGGCTACGAAGGTATGCGCAAAGCGATCGTACACCTGATCGAGGTTCACGGCCGCCACCAGATTGCTTTTGTTAAGGGACTGCCCAAATTCTGGCCTCATGAAGAACGGTATCAGGCCTATGTTGATGTGCTGGCCGAGTATAGTCTGCCATTTGACCCAGCGCGGGTGGCGGTGCCCCACGATGCAGCGGAAATGGAGCAACCCGATTGGGGTCTGGTGGCCTTGCGCCGGCTGCTCGACGAACAGAATTCAGATTTTGACGCTTTGGTGACCAATGATGATCGCTTTGCCCACAACTTGTTACCGGAATTGCAGGTGCGGGGTATCCGGGTGCCGGATGATGTCGCTTTGGTCAGCTTTGACGATGAGGAGGGGAGCCATTGTCTGACCCCGCCGCTAACCACCGTGCCGATCCCGATCTATGATATGGGCCGGCGGGCGGCTGAGACGCTGTTGGCTAAACTAGAAGGCCAACCAGTGCTCGATCAGGTAGTAGACGTACCTACCGATCGGCTGATCGTGCGCCAGTCGTGTGGGTGCCTGGACCCCAAAGTGACGCAAGTGGTCGCTGGGCCGGTAGCCAGGACAGGCGCAACCGAGCCATTGGAAGTCAGCCTGGTGGGGCAGCGGGAAAGCATTGTGGCCGAGATGAGGCGGGCGGCGGAGCATTCAGGGGTTGGGTTAACCTCCGACTGGGCTGAACAACTATTGGACGGTTTTGTCGCTGCGCTTTCGACCGCCGTGGGTGAGAAGGCATCAACCCACTTTCTGTCAACGCTGGATGAAATCCTGCGCCAGGTGATGGCGGCCGACGGCGACATAGGGGAGTGGCAGCAAGTGCTGTCTACCCTGCGCCGGCAACTCTTGCCTTATTTGAATATTGATAAAGCCGGGACTCTGTATCGAGATCGGGCCGAGGATTTGTGGCTGCAGGCTCAGGCGATGATTGGGAGGGTTGCGCAGCGGGCGCAGGCGTATCGAGAGTTGCAGGCTGAACGACGAAAGCGCATTTTGAACGAGATTGCCACGGCCCTGGCCACAAACTTTGACCTAAACAACTTGGCGGACATTTTAGCCCGGGAGTTGCCCCGTCTGGGTATTACGCGAGGGTATCTTTCTCTGTACGAGGATCCGCAGTCCTATCGGTATCCCCAGCCGGTCCCGGAGTGGTCGCGGCTGGTGCTGGCCTACGACGAGGAGGCACCGGCAGGTTCGGGGCGGGTTGAGTTGGAAGCGGGCGGGCGGCGTTTCCCTTCCCGGCAACTGGTGCCTCCGGAAATCATGCCGCAGCAAGGAGCATACAACCTGATAGTTCAGGCGCTCTATTTTCAAAATGAACAGCTCGGCTTTTCCGTCTTGGAGGATGGGCCGGACGAAGGAGCGATCTATGAACTCCTGCGCGCCCAGATCAGCAGTGCGCTTAAGGGCGATCTGTTATTTCAAGAAGCACAGCAAGCTCGATTGGCAGCAGAAAAAGCCGATCGGATCAAGACACGCCTGCTGGCCAACGTCAGTCACGAATTGCGCACACCGTTGAACATTATTTTGGGTTATTCCCGCGACGCGCTGGGGGCGCCCAATCCGTACGGCATTACGCCACCTCAAGCTCTCTTGGATGATCTTGAACATATTCACAGTAGCGCCGAGCACCAACTGCGGGTTGTCAACGATTTGCTTGACCTCTCGCGCGCCGAGATAGACGAATTGGATCTTTACCTGGAACTGCTTGACCCGCGCCCGTTAATTCAAGATGCTTTTGACAACATAGCCCATTCAATGGCCGAGCCGACCGTGACCTGGCAGTTGCAATTGCCCGAACGCTTGCCGTTGGTCCACGCTGACCCCGTGCGGCTGCGCCAAATTCTGCTCAACCTGCTGAGCAACGCACTCAGGTTTACGGATCAAGGAGAGGTCATCCTTGGCGCTCAAGTCGAGCCGCCGCACCTGCACCTGTGGGTTCAGGATACAGGCGAAGGCATATCGCCCGAGTTGCAAGAGCTCATCTTTGAACCGTTTGTGACGGCGGAACATGCTGGTCGAAGGCCGCAGGGGATTGGCCTGGGTTTGTCCATTACGCGCCGCCTGGTTGCATTGCACTGTGGCTCGATGAAGGTGGAGAGCCGGCCGGGGCGCGGTAGCACGTTTCACGTTTACCTGCCCTTGCCCAACCTGGCCGACAAAACAGTGCCTGTCACCGAACCGACCCAACCCGTGTTGCTGTTGATCACAGCCACAGATCAGCCCACTGCCGAGATCGTCGAATTGGGTCGGCGACAAGGGCTTGTCATTCAAAGGCTGCGAGCCGGCGATGACCTGGATGCCGTACTATGTACTGTTCAGCCGGCCACGCTGGCATGGGATTTGGCAGGAGCCAGTCCAAGTGATTGGGCGATGGTGCGCCGGATACGCAATCATCCCCGCTTGAGCCAGTTGCCGTTCATTTTGTACGGACAAGGCGAGCCGGCCAAGCGCCGGATTGGGCTGACCGGCGTGGTTATCAAGCCGATCAACGCTCCCACTTTGTTGGACGCGATCAACGCCTTGTGCCCCCAAGAAATGACTGGCCCGATCCTGATCGTGGACGACGACCCGGCTGCACGGCAGGCGCACCGAAATGTGATCGCGCAAGGGCTGCCGGGCTATCCCGTTTGCGCGGTGAATGACGGCGTGGCAGCGCTGGCGGCTATGGCCGATCAGCCTCCCAGCCTGGTGTTGCTGGACCTGATGATGCCGGAGATGGATGGCTTTGACGTGCTTGATCGAATGAGGGCCGATCCGCGCACCCTGGCTGTGCCTGTCGTCATTCTGACCAGCAAAGTGCTCAATCTTGATGACATCAGACGTATCGAGCGGCACACGCGCGTTGTCGTGCAAAGCAAAGGCGTCCTGGTCGATGCCGAGATCGTTGCCGCACTACATCGTTCCCTGTTTGGCGCCGAATCGTTGCCGCCGGAAACCAGTGTACTGGTCAAACGCGCCGTCGCCTATATGCACCAGAACTATTTTCGCCCTCTGGCACGATGGGAGATCGCTGAGGCGATTGGGGTGAGCGAAAACTACTTCAGCCGCCTGTTCAAGCAGGAACTGGGTCTTTCCCCATGGGACTACCTGAACCGCTTTCGTATCAGTCAAGCGAAGGAACTGCTCCGCCGCACGGACGGTAGCGTCAAGACTGTTGCCAGCCAGGTCGGATTCAAAGACCAGAAGTACTTTAGCCGTGTTTTCCACAAGCTGACGGGTCTTTCGCCGAGCGAGTTTAGAGAACGGCCCAACCCCTGAATATCCTGGTTAGTTTTGTCCACCCACTCGGCAGATCATGGTCTGCCTATTTTTGTTTCAGGTTAGTTTTGTCCACCCATTGTGTTCCCCAGTCCACCCCCAATGCAGTATACTAAACTTGCATCAGTAGCCAGCCGGCCCGATATCCACTTGTGGCCAGCAGTGAGGCCATATCTAAACAGGTGAAAACAAGTCAGATGAGTGACACAATATCCGTTTCTGTAGAAGGAACGACTGATTCTGACCGGTTGAGCAGTCAGGAAGAGCAGGCACCGGGCATCGATTCGTGGTCAGTTCGAATGGCCGATTCTTGCATGAAACGGCGGCCCATCTTGTCGGACCACTGGAGCTACGACTGGGGCGTGGCGATCAAAGGGGTCGAACAGGTCTGGCTCGAAACGGGCGACAAAAAATACCTGGAGTACATCCAGCGCAACATCGAGCAGTTTGTAGAGCCAGACGGCGACATTCGCACGTACGACCTCCAGGACTATAACCTCGATCAGATCCACACCGGCAAACTCTTTTTCCAACTATATCAGGAGACGGGCGACGAGCGATACCAACAAGCCCTACACCTGCTGATGAAACAACTCAAGACGCAACCCCGGACGAGAGAGGGAGGCTTTTGGCACAAAAAGATCTATCCTTACCAGATGTGGCTTGACGGCATCTATATGGCCTCCCCGTTCTACGCCCAGTACGCCGATCGTTTTGATGAACCCGGCGGATTTGATGATGCGGCTCATCAAATCCTGCTGATCGAACGGCATACCCGCGATCCCAGGACCGGTTTGTACTATCACGCCTGGGACGAGAGCAAAATGCAGAAATGGGCCCGTCCTCAGACAGGTTGTTCACCGCATTTCTGGGGGAGAGCCATGGGCTGGTACGCCATGGCGATTGTAGACGTGTTGGATTTCCTGCCGGCATCGCACCGAGCCAGGGACAGGATCGTGACGATCTTTGAACGAATGATCCATTCGTTGACGCTGGTTCAGGACAGAGACACAGGCCTGTGGTATCAGGTATTGGATCGAGGCGGTTGCGAGGGCAACTATACCGAAGCTTCGGCCTCTTGTATGTTTGTTTATGCCATGGCCAAAGGGATCAGAAAGAGCTACCTCGCTCCCAAGTACCTGGAGGCGGCCCAGAGAGGATACGCCGGCATCATCGAGCACCTGGTTGAGGTAGACGAACACGGGCAGGTAAACCTGACGAGAATCTGCGCTGTCGCAGGTTTGGGCGGAGAGCAACAGCGCGATGGCTCCTATGAATACT
>JASFHU010000252.1:0-6456 GCA_050123055.1 Anaerolineae bacterium | reverse complement strand
GCCGGGGCAAGGCCGGCGGCATCCGGCTGGCCAGTCACCCGGACGAGGTAGAAAGGGTTGCCGACCAGATCCTGGGCATGAACATCAAGGGTCTGACGGTCAAAAAAGTGCTCATCGACGAAGCCGCCGACATCGACACCGAGATCTATCTCGGCATCGTGATCGATCGTGCCAGGCGCCGCCCCGTCATGATGGCCTCAGCAGAAGGTGGTGTGGAGATCGAGGAGGTCGCTCGTACCGCGCCCGAGCGCATCGTCAAGATTGCCATTGAACCCTTTCTCGGCCTTCAGCCCTACCAGGGCCGCGAGCTGGCCTATGGGATCGGCCTACCCAAGGGACTGGTACGCGACTTTGTCAAGATCGCCCAGGGACTCTACGACGCCTTTGTGGAGTGCGATGCATCGCTGGCCGAGATCAACCCCCTGGTCATCACCGGAGAAGGCAGGCTCCTGGCCGTAGATGGCAAAATGCTGCTGGACGACAACGCCCTCTTCCGCCGCTTTGAACTCGCCGAGATGCGCGATGCCGACGAAGAATCGCCTGAAGAGCAGGAAGCCCGCCGCCATGGCTTGAGTTACGTCAAACTGGACGGTGAGATCGGTTGCATGGTAAATGGTGCTGGGTTGGCCATGGCCACCATGGACATCACCAAGCTCTATGGAGGAGAACCGGCCAACTTTTTGGACATCGGCGGCGGTGCCCAGGCGGAAAAGGTCGCTGCAGCCCTGCGCATCATCCTTTCCGACCCGAACGTGAAGGCCGTGCTGTTCAACATCTTTGGCGGCATCACACGCTGCGACGAGGTGGCCAAAGGTATCTTGGAAGCCCTGAATGAGATCACGACGGATGTGCCTATGGTGGCCCGGTTGGTCGGTACCAACGAAAAAGAAGGCCGCCAGATCCTGGCCGAGGCTGAGATGATGACCGCTGCCACATTGACTGAGGCGGCTCAAAAGGCGGTGGCCGCGGCACGAGGGGAGTTGTAGAGATGAGCATTCTGGTCGACAAAAGCACACGGCTGGTCGTGCAAGGGATCACAGGCCGAGAGGGCGAATTCCACGCCCGGCAAATGGTAGAGTATGGGACCAACGTCGTGGCTGGTGTAACCCCGGGCAAAGGGGGCGGCTGGGTGGCGGGGATCCCCGTCTTTGACACGATGCACGAAGCGCGAGAGGCCACCGAGGCCAACACCTCCATCATCTATGTACCGGCACGCTTTGCCCCGGATGCCATCCTGGAGGCCGTGGACGCCGGCATCAGCGTCGTCGTCTGTATCACTGAAGGCATACCGGTCCTCGACATGATCAAGGTACGCGCCTACCTGGACTGTTCCGATGCCCGTCTCATTGGACCCAACTGCCCTGGGGTCATCACACCGGGAGAGGTCAAGGTGGGCATCATGCCCGGTCACATCCACACGCCAGGTCCCATTGGCGTGGTGTCGCGCAGCGGCACACTGACCTACGAAGTGGTCCACGCGCTCACAGAACGGGGGTTGGGCCAATCCACCGCCATCGGAATTGGTGGTGACCCAATCAACGGCACCGATTTCATCGACGCACTCCGGATGTTCGAAGAGGATTCACAGACCAAGCAGGTGGTGCTCATCGGCGAGATCGGTGGCACCGATGAGCAGCGAGCGGCCGAGTTCATCGCCCGCTACATGAGCAAACCAGTGACCGCCTTTATCGCTGGCCAGACGGCCCCTCCCGGCAAGCGGATGGGCCATGCCGGGGCAATCATCCAGGGGGGTGAGGGCACCGCCGCAGAAAAGATCGCCGCCTTTGAGGCAGTAGGGGTACGCGTTGCCAAGCACCCCGGCGAGATCGCCAAGTTGGTCGCCCAAATGGCCTAGAGTCTCCATACGCATCTTGCTGCCCGCAAGCCAGCACCGAGATGTGGCTTGCCCCGCTCTCGGAGGCATGATATAATGCCCCCCCAGTGGTCGCAACGAGGCGCATGCATAGTGGCAAGCAAACCGGACTCGATCGATGAACCCATTACAGCCAGTCTGTCTCACCCCCCGCAGAGGGCAAGGGAGACGACTGGCTTTGTTTTTGGACTTGACAAGGCTTCTACTCAAGTATCTTGACAACCTCTCTGTACCCTGGTATACTGTGAGCGAACTCAGTCTGCTGAGCGAACTCAGTCTGCTGAGCGCAACTCATTCTACAGAGCGTACTCAGTCCGCTGAGCGTACTCAGTCCGCTGAGCGTACTCAGTCTTCTGAGCGTACTCAGTCTTCTGAGCGTGATGCAGTCTTCAAAGAGGATGGCTGGCCCCCAAAGGCTACCAGATCGCCGGCCGTCAATTCAAAGCAGAATTGAGGGAGGAATGTGACCTACTGGAGACAACCTCTGGATCGAGACCGTGTCCAGGTGCCCCATGGCATCGTGCACATCATCGACGAACGGTGCAAAGGATGCGGATTCTGCGTCGAGTTCTGCCCCCAGCGCGTGCTGGTCATGTCCAAGCGCACCAACTCAAAAGGGTACCATCCCCCCGAACTGACCGATGACTCCCACTGCATCAACTGCGGGCTGTGTGCGCTGCTCTGCCCTGACTTTGCCATCTATGTGGAAAACGGTGGAACGCATCCCCCCGAAACAGTGGAGCCTGTTCACAGGATCAAGGTGACATGATGAACGAGCAGAAGGGCCTGCTGACCGGTGCGCATTTTATGCTGGGTGACCATGCCGCTGCCGAGGGGGGTATCCTGGCCGGATGTCGCTTTTTTGCCGGCTACCCCATCACCCCCGCCACTGAAATCGCCGAGCGGATGTCGGTACGGCTGCCCCAGGTGGGTGGCGTCTATGTTCAGATGGAGGACGAGTTGGCCTCCATGAACGCCATCCTGGGCGCCTCGTGGGCTGGAGCCAAGTCCATGACCGCCACCAGTGGTCCCGGGTTTTCGCTGATGATGGAGAACCTGGGGCTGGGCATCATGCTGGAAACCCCCTGTGTGCTGGTTAACGTCCAGCGTGGGGGACCATCCACCGGCTTGCCCACCCTGGTCGGCCAGCAGGACATGATGCAAGCTCGCTGGGGCTCGCACGGCGATTACGAGATCATTGCCCTCTCTCCCACGTCCCCCCAGGAGCTGTTCGACCTGACCATCCGGGCCTTCAACCTGTCTGAGAAATACCGCATCCCCGTTCTGGTGATGACCGATGCCGAAGTGGGACATATGACCGAGCGGGTGGTGATTCCCTCCCCCGAGGAGATCGAGATCGTCGACCGCCCCCAGGTGCGCAAGGGAGACGTGGCCCCGGACCATTTCCGCATCTTTCGCGACAGCAGCGGAAACGGCTATGTCTCGCCTATGGCCCACGCCGGTGAGGGATATCGCATCCACGTCACCGGTCTCACCCACGACGAACGGGGCTACCCCGGCATGAACGCCCAAACCCAGGAGTGGAATCTCGAGCGGCTGATCAACAAGATCCGCGTCCATCGCGACGACATCATCCAGGTGGAGGAGCAGTACCTGGATGATGCCGAGGTCGTCGTCGTCTCCTATGGCATCTCTGCCCGGACTTCGTTATGGCCCATCGAGCTGGCCCGGCAGGAAGGGATCCGCGTCGGCTATCTGAGACTGATCACCGTCTGGCCCTTCCCCGAAGAGCGCATCCGCCATCTGGCCAAGGGGATACGCGCCTTTGTGGTACCCGAGATCAACATGGGCCAGATGATCCGCGAGGTCGAGCGCTGTGCGGCGGGCCAGGCCCAGGTGTTCGGCGCGAACCGGGCCGGTGGTGACATCCTGGAACCCAAGCAGGTCCTGAACGTCATCCGTCAGGCCGCGGGCCAGACCATCCATTCGCAGGAGGAGGGGTAGGCAATGTCCGACGACAGAATGCGTCGCAGTGAGCGGCTGCACATGCTGGGCTACGAGCCTCCCGATGAGAGTGACTGGGTGACCGGCCTGCACCCGATGGACGAGCTCTTGAGAGGAGAGCGACTGCCCCACATCTGGTGCCAGGGCTGCGGCCTGGGAACGGCTCTGACCACCTTTATCGCAGCCCTCCAGTGGCTAGAAGAGAATCGCGACTGGGATCTGGACAAGGTGGCAGTGGTCTCGGGCATTGGATGCACCGGGCGCATCGCCGGCTATATCCGCCTCGATTCGTTCCACACCACCCACGGCCGGGCCATCCCCTTTGCCACGGGCCTAAAGCTGGCCAATCCGGAACTCAAAGTCATCGTCCTCTCCGGCGATGGCGACATCGCTGGCATCGGCGGCAATCACTTCATCCATGCCGCCCGGCGAAACCTGGAAATCACCGTCGTCTGCGTCAACAACTTTAACTATGGGATGACAGGCGGACAGGTTGGGCCAACCACCCCTCACGAAGCAAGAGCCGTCACCTCGCAATATGGCAACTTTGAGTATCCTTTCAACCTGCCCTATCTGGCCGCCGCCAGCGGCGCGTCCTTTGTGGCTCGTTGGACCATGCTCCACGCCCGGCGCCTCGAGTGGACCCTGCGAGAGGCGATGGAACACCCCGGCTTCAGCTTTGTCGAGGTGATCGCCCCTTGCTCCACGGCATACGCCCGCTGGAACCCCGAAGGGCGAGGGCTGGACCCAGAGAGCCTGCGGCGGCGTGGTCTGGAGGTGCTCAAGTACTACCAGCAAGTGGGTAGGATCGCGCACAACACACACCCCAAGGATGCCGGCGTCCAGGTCGATGGGCGGGGACTGATCACCGAGATCATCGAGGGCAAGTTCCTGGACGATCCGAAACCCGACCTGCAAGCTGCCATCGACGAGCTGGAAGCCGTTGGCGCGAAGCGATGGCAGGCGGTGAAAAAGGCGTTGGACGATCGCCCCCAATTGCCCGCGCGAACGGACCCGGTGCCCCGTACCGAGCTTCAACTGGGCGGCTTTGGTGGGCAAGGCATTATCAGTGCCGGCAAGATCGTTGGCCAGGCAGGGTCCATCTATGACGGGCTGGAGGTTTCATTCACCCAGAGTTACGGTCCCGAGGCGCGAGGCGGCTCCGCCGGCTCGCAGGTTGTCATCTCTAGCCAGCCCATCCACCACCCTCACATCACCAAACCGACCAACATGATCATCATGTCTCAGGGCGCCTACACCAAATACGTCTCCAACCTGGCTTCTGGCGGCGCGCTGTTCATTGACGATGGATTGGTCGTCCCTCCCGACGATCACCGCCAGGATATCACAACTTACGGCCTGCCTGCGACACAGATCGCCGAGGAACTGGGCAACAGCCGGGCGGCCAATACGGTGATGTTGGGCTTCTGGGCGGCCATCGCGGGCGTCATCAGCCAGGAAGCCATGCGCCAGTCGGTACGCGTGTCGGTTCCACCCAAAACGATCGACGTGAATATGAAAGCCTTCGACTTTGGTTACGACAGAGGAACCGAAGTAAAGCAGAACGTGGCAGGGCAGAACAAGGGGTAGACGATGGCGGCAGTCTCGCTGTCAGCAGTTGTGACCGGAGGAAAGAATTGAGCAAAGGCGCACTGATCGTCGGCGGTAGCGTGGCCGGACTCCAGGCAGCCCTGGATCTGGCAGACTCGGGGATCTTGGTCCAGTTGGTCGAGTCCTCTCCCTTTTTGGGGAACGGCGGCTCAGCCAAAATCCCCAAGCATCTGATGAACGCGCGACTGCTCGAGATCTCCAAACACCCCAATATCACCCTGTGGACCAACACCCACCTCAGCCGGGCAGGTGGTGAAGCAGGTCGCTTTCACGTCGAACTGCGCCAGCATCCTCGCTACGTCGATCTGGCCAAATGCACCGCCTGCAAGGACTGTCTTGAGGTCTGCCCAGTAACGGTGCCCGGTTCAGACCACAAAGCCATCTACCTCGTAGAGGAGGCTCAGCCAGGATGCGCGGTCATTGACAAACTGGGCAAGGCACCCTGTTCAAATACCTGCCCCGGCGGCATCCACGTCCAGGGCTACGTAGCGCTGATCGCCCAAGGTCGGTTCCAGGAGGCACTGAACCTGATCCGCCAGGCCATTCCATTCCCCGGCATCTGCGGCCGCATCTGCACCCACCCCTGCGAAACGAATTGTCGCCGCACGGAGGTGGACGAGTCGGTATCGATCAGACTGCTGAAGCGATTCGTGTCTGATTGGGAGATCCAGAATCCAGACGATGCCGCAGAAGAACCCCTCCCGCCGCCTGAACCAGATGCAAAGCGAGTGGCCGTCGTTGGTGCCGGGCCGGCTGGCATGGCCGTGGCCGATAATCTGGTCCGCAAAGGGTATCGAGTGACGGTCTTTGAAGCGCTGCCCGTAGTCGGTGGTATGATGGCCGTCGGCATTCCCTCTTACCGGCTGCCGCGCGACGTGATCCAGCGAGAGGTGGAGCGCATTGAGCGGTTGGGCGTCGAGATCCACCTCAACACACCCATCGGCCCGGGGGGCAAGCATACGCTGGATGACCTGTTTGATCAGGGATACGAGGCCGTATTCGTCGGC
>JASFHU010000251.1:0-6488 GCA_050123055.1 Anaerolineae bacterium | reverse complement strand
CGGCAAAAAGTTATTGAAGGGATCCTCGGCCGTGATGCGGCACTCGATGGCCCAGCCCTGTATCCGAATATCCTCCTGGCGATAGCCCAGGGGCTCGCCGTCCGCAATCCGCAGTTGTTCTTTGACCAGGTCCAGGCCGGTGATGCTCTCGGTGACCGGGTGCTCGACCTGCAACCGGGTGTTCATCTCCAGGAAGTAAAAGCTGCCATCCCGGTCGAGGAGGAACTCGACGGTGCCGGCGTTGGCATAGCCCACCGCTTCCGCTGCGCGTACGGCGACCTGGCCCATGCGCTGCCGAAGGTCCTCGCTCACGGCCGGCGACGGGGCTTCCTCCACTAGCTTCTGGTGGCGGCGCTGGATGGAGCATTCGCGCTCGCCGAGGTGGATCACGCCGCCGTGGCCGTCGGCCAGCACCTGGATCTCGACGTGGCGCGCCCCGCGGACGGCCCGCTCGAGATAGACCCGATCGTCACCAAATGCCTTCTGCGCTTCGCGGCGCGCGGCGTCCAGCGAGCGTTTCAGTTCGTCCCGGTCCTGCACGAGGCGCATCCCCTTGCCGCCCCCTCCAGCCGCCGCCTTGACGAAGAGGGGGTAGCCGAGCTGGTCCCCCTGGGCCACGATCTCGGCGTCGCGCAGATCGGTGCCGGTGCCGGGGATGACAGGGACTCCGGCCTGCTGCATGATCCGCCGCGCCGCCACCTTATCGCCCATGGCGGCGATGGCACTCGCCGGCGGACCGACAAAGGTGATGCCCGCCTCCTGGCAGGCCGAGGCAAATTCCGGATTCTCGGCCAGGAAGCCATAGCCGGGATGGATGGCCTCGGCGCCGCTCTCGCGGGCCGCCGCTAGAATGCGGTCGATGCGCAGGTAGCTCTTGCGAGCCAGGGCCGGTCCGACCGGGTAGGCCTCGTCGGCATAACGAACGTGCAAGGAGCGGCGATCTGCCTCCGAGTACACGGCCACGGTCTGGATGTCCAGGTCGCGGCAGGCACGCAGGATACGGACCGCGATTTCGCCCCGGTTGGCGATCAATACCTTTCGAAACACGGGCAGGTCCCCTTTCCCACTGGCAGCGTCCGACGGTATCCGGGCGCCGTTGGGCTCCGATTATAGCGCAAAATGGGAGATCTGACAATCGGAGCGGGAGGAGGATGGGTTGTGAGGGATAGGGCGAAGGGCTTGTGTGTCACAATAGACCTGGCAGGTTGGGGAAAACCTGCCAGGTCAGGGGGGTTGGGCGGTGTCTTGCATGGGTGGGGTTTTTGGAGTAGAATGCATAAGCCTCAGAGTTCGGGGGGCCAAAACCGGTGAAGGAGACGGGGGTGCGAGGAACTGGGACAGGGGTGGCCGGGCAGGTGGTGGCAGAAGCCCATCGCCTGGGCTTTGACCTGGTCGGCATCGCGCCGGCCGTCGCGCCGGCCACGGCAGACCAATATCGGGCCTGGCTGGAGGAGGGTTACCAGGGCGAGATGGGCTACCTTGCTCGCCCGGACGCAGTGGCCAAGCGTTCGGATTTGACGCTCGTCCTGCCGGGCGTGCGGTCGGTGGTGGTGGTGGGTACCAACTATTACACGGTGCCGCTGCCGCCCGGCCTGGAGGATGAGCCATCGCGGGGCATCCTGGCCAGCTATGCCTGGGGCAGCGACTACCACGACCTGCTGCTGCCGCGCCTGAACCAGTTGGCGGCCTCTTTGAAAGCCATCATCGGGCCGGGGAACGGGACAGCCATCGCCCACCGCGCCTACGTGGACACGGGACCGATCCTGGAGCGGGAACTGGGTGCGCGGGCCGGGCTCGGCTTTGTGGGCAAGAACACCAACCTGATCCACCCACGCCTCGGCTCGTGGTTCTTCCTGGGCGAGTTGCTGCTGCCTTTTGATCTGACGGCTGAGGCCGCTAGCTCAAAAGGTGCCGGTTCCTCGGAAGGTGCCGGTTCCTCGGAAGGAACCGGGGGCACTTGCGGTCGCTGTACCCGCTGCCTGGATGCCTGCCCCACCGGTGCATTCGTCGCCCCCTACCACCTCGACGCACGACGCTGCATCTCCTACCTGACCATCGAGCTGAAGGGTCCGATCCCACAAGAACTGCGCCCGCTGATGGGCAACCGCATCTTTGGCTGCGATATCTGCCAGGAGGTGTGTCCCTGGAACCGGCGCTTTGCGCAGCGGTCGGCAGAGGCCGCCTTCCAACCCTGGCCGGGCGCCATCGGTCCCCGCCTGCTCGACCTCATGGCGCTGGACGACGAGGGATTCGGGCGGCGTTTCCGGGGCAGTCCCATCAAGCGCGCAAAGCGGAGGGGCCTGCTGCGGAACGTGGCGGTGGCCCTTGGCAACTGGGGCAGCCCCAGTGCCATCCCAGCACTGGCCCGGGCCCTGCACGATGTGGAACCGTTGATCCGGGGCCACGCCGCCTGGGCCATGGGCCGTATCGGGGGCAGCAGAGCGATGGCCACCCTGGAGCAGGCTCTGACCATCGAAATAGACACCTGGGTACGGGCGGAGCTGCGACATGCCCTGGGGAAGGATTTCCCGGCCGGAAAAGATGTGGTATAATCTGCCAGGCTTCCCATCCGGCCTGTAGGCTCAGCAAAGTATGGGAGAAGGGGTTATGGTAACACTCAATCTACTGAAACGAATCCGCATTTTTGACACGGCATCGGCCGAGATCCTGGAGGCCATCCAGCAAGAAGCCCAGATCGCGCCCTATGCACCAGGGGAGGTCATTGTCCCGGCTGGCCAGCCCTTTACCTTCTTTGGGGTGGTCCTGAAGGGGGAGATCAATGTCTATCTTGCCCAGGCTGAGGGTGAGTCGCAGAACATCGAGAGCCTCAAGTCGGGCAGTTTTTTTGGCGAGATGTCGCTTCTGACCGGCCTGGACTCGCCCGTCGATCTGATTGCCACGACGCCATGCCGCGTGCTGTTGATCCCACCCGACCTGTTCCACCGCTGGGTTCAGGGTGATCCGGCCGTGCTAAGGGTCTTTTCCAAGTCGCTGGCCCGGCGCAGCGTCTTGATCGAGAACAGACAGCAGGTCGCCGCCATCAAGGCGGCGGAACGAGAGGCTGACGAGGACCCCTACGGCCTGAATCTGACCCCCGAGGACCCGCAGAGGATCCTGGTCATCAACCTGCGCTCCAGTTCCTTCAAGTATCGCTTCTTTGATACCGACGACGAGAGCAAGAGTGTCGAGGGACAGGTGGAGTGGATCGGCGAGCCGCGCGCCACCCAGACCCACATCACGGCCGCGGGCGAATACGATTTTCCGTTGGGCGCCGTCGATCACCACCAGGTGCTGCAAGCTGCTCTGGACCGGCTGGTGGATCCAGAGATCGGCGTGCTGGACAGCCTGGACGAGATCACGGCCGTGGGGCATCGCGTCGTGCACGGCGGCGACAAGTATTCCAGCCCGGTGATCATCGACGAGCAGGTCCTGGAGGATATCCGCAGCTTTGCCCACCTGGCGCCGCTCCACAATCCGCTCCATGCATTGGGCATCGAGTGGTGCCAACAGATCTTGCCAGCCATCCCCCACGTCGCCGTCTTTGACACCGCATTCCACCAGACCATGCCAGCCTACGCCTATCGCTACGCCCTGCCCGAGAACCTGTACACCGAGGATGGCATCCGCCGTTACGGTTTCCACGGCACGTCCCACCAGTACGTGTCGCTGATGGCTGCCACCTACCTGAAGGAGCCGTTCTCGCGCCTCAAGATCATCACCTGCCACCTGGGAGAGGGAGCCTCGGTGTGTGCCATTGACCACGGCCGTTCCATCGACACCAGCATGGGCCTCACCCCTCTGGAAGGCCTGGTGATGGTCACCCGCTCCGGGGACATCGATCCGGCCATCGTCACCTACCTGATGCGCAAGGGTCTCTCGGCCGACGAGATCGACCACATGCTCTACCGCGAGAGCGGGATGAAGGGACTGTCGTGTCTTTCTGGCGATACACGCGAGATCCCCGATGCTGCCAACGCAGGCGATCCGAAGGCCATGCTGGCCGCAGAAGCCTTTGCCTACCGCCTGCGCAAGTATATCGGCGCCTACGTCGCCGCGCTGGGCGGCGTGGACGTGTTAATCTTTACCGGTGGCATCGGAGAGAACGCGGCAGGCGTGCGCTCGATGGCCTGCCAGGACCTGTGGAGCCTGGGCATCCTGCTCGACGCCGTGAAGAACCGCGCTGTGCACGATGCCACAGCAGGGGTGGTCGACATTTCGCACCCGGACTCCAAGGTTAAGGTGCTGGTGATCCACTCCGACGCCTCACGCATGATCGCCCGCGAGACGATACGCGTTCTGGGCTACCAGGCCCTCACCAAGCGGTTGCAAGCCAGCCAGATCCCGATCCCCATCGGGGTCTCGGCCCATCACATCCACCTGAGCCAGACCGACGTGGAACGGCTCTTTGGGCCGGATCACCGGCTTACCCCTCTCTCTCCCCTGGCACAACCGGGCCAGTTCGCCTGCCAGGAGCAGGTACGCCTCATCGGTCCCCGGGGCAGCATCGACCGGGTCCGGGTGCTCGGTCCGGAACGTAGCCAGTCTCAGGTCGAGATCTCTCGCACGGAGGGATACCGCCTGGGCATTCACGCGCCGGTGCGCATGTCAGGCGACCTGGATGGCACGCCCGGACTGGTGCTCGAAGGCCCGGCCGGCCAGGCAGAGATCACGAATGGGGTGATCTATGCCCAGCGCCACATGCACATGACACCCACTGATGCCCGCCGCCTGGGCCTGGAGAATGGGGACGTGGTGCGGGTCCGGGTGGAGGGGGACCGGGAGCTGATCTTTGGCGACGTGGCGGTACGGGTTTCGCCCAAGTTCAAGCTAGAGTTCCACCTGGATACGGACGAGGCCAACGCCGCCCAGCTCAATAGCGGCGACATCGCCTATCTGGACGGCATCCAGAAGCGGGGCAACCGGGGATAGCTGGGCCGGGATTGCTGCTGGGGAAAAGCAGGCGATGGACAAAGCTCAAGCACAGGGGAACAGCCACCAACTGTCGGTCCACCTGTTGCACCCCCACTATGATGAGGAGAGACTGGCTCAACTCGCAGCCGAGCTGCCCCCCAACGTCCGCCTCACCAGCGGTCCGGACCTGCCAGAGCCTCCTCGCTTCCAGATCCTGGTGGGTGGCCGACCCGAGCGCGAGCATGTCATCGCCAGCCCCAACATCCACAGCTTGATCGTCCCCTGGGCCGGATTGCCCGAGTCGACGCAAAGGTTGATGTTGGAGTATCCCCACGTCGCGGTGCACAATCTGCATTACAATGCCCTGCCCGTGGCCGAGCACACCGTCGCCCTGCTCCTGGCGGCGAGCAAGTTCATCGTCCCCATGGATCGCTCGCTGCGCGCCCACGACTGGACGCCCCGCTACGAGCCCAGCCCAAGCCTTCTGCTACAGGGGAAAAGAGCCCTGATCCTGGGCTACGGCGCCATCGGCCACCATGTGGCCAGGCTGTGTCGCGGGCTGGGACTGGAGGTGGCGGCCATCCGGCGACGCGCCAGCCATGGGTCCGCCGCCATTCCGGCGGGCATCGCCATCGCCCCGCCAGAGGCGCTGCACCGTTTGCTGGCCCAGGCCAACCTGCTCGTCGTCTGCCTGCCACAAACGCCTGAAACGGACGGCCTCATTGGCGCCCGCGAGCTGGCGCTTCTGCGGTCCCCGGCGATCCTGGTCAACATCGGCCGGGGGTCGATCGTCGACCAGGCCGCGCTGTACCAGGCACTGCGCGATGGGACACTGCACGCCGCCGGCCTGGATGTATGGTACAACTATCCCAGCGGCGAGGACGCTCGCGCCCATACGCCGCCCGCCGACTACCCATTCCACCAGTTGGACAATGTGGTCATGAGCCCCCACCGGGCCAGCGCGGCCACCGAAAGGGAGGAGCTGCGCATAACTCACCTGGCCGTTCTTCTCAATGCGGCGGCCAAAGGAGAGCCTATGCCCAACCGCGTCGATCTGAAAGTCGGGTATTGACCCGTAAGAAACCGCTTGAAATCACCCTTCGACAGGCTCAGGGTGATTTCAAGCTAGTCACGAAACTACCAAAGAGACCATGTCCACAGCCATACAGATCGACCTTCTGCACAACTTTGGCGGCGACGGTCCCCTTATCCACCTGGCCCACGCCAATGGCTTTCCGCCGGGAACCTACCGCCTGCTGGCCGAGACCCTGACACCGGGCTACCGCGTCATCGCCTTGCCGGCCCGTCCCCTATGGCCCGGCAGCCAGCCCCAGAGCGCCCCCACCTGGAGTCCCCTGGCCACAGACCTGATCGAGGGTCTGGATGGCCTGGGATTGTCGGGCATCATCGGCATCGGCCACTCCCTCGGCGGCGTGCTGACGATGTGGGCTGCCATCCAGCGGCCCGACCTGTTCCGGGCCGTGATCCTGATCGACCCCGTCATCCTGCCCCCTACCTGGCTGTGGGTGCTGCGCCTGCTGCGCGCCCTGGGATTGGAGCAACGACAACCGCTAGTC
>JASFHU010000250.1:0-6489 GCA_050123055.1 Anaerolineae bacterium | reverse complement strand
TCCCGTTTTCGCCAGGTCTACGGGTCGCATCTCGACGGCGAGATCCTGACCGTGTGCCCGACCTGCACGGCTACCCTGCGTGACGAGTATGGTCTGAACGTCAAGCACGCGCTGGAGGCTGTGGCCGAAAAGCTCCAGGAGATGGACCTGAAGCCGCTGGACAGACAGGTGACCTACCACGATCCCTGCCACCTGGGGCGGATGCTAGGCATCACCGAGGAGCCGCGCCAGATCCTTCAGGCCCTGGGGCTGGAACTGGTGGAAATGGAGCACCACGGCATCTTTTCCACCTGCTGCGGCGGCGGTGGCGGCGTGCTGGATGTCGACCGCAACCTGGCCATCGAGGTCGCCAAGAACCGGATCCGCGATGCGGTCGCCGTGGGTGCCAAGACCATCGTGACCGCCTGTCCGACCTGCCAGCCGTCGTTGCTACGCGCGTCGGGGCGGCTGGCCAACGAATTGGACCTCTTCGTGGACGTGCTCGATCTGTGGGAGTTGTTGGATCAGGCGTTGAGCTGATCCTGAACGACTGCAAAAGCACTCACCTCCCCGAAGGCTTGAAGCTTTCGGGGAGGTGGCAGTTAGCCGCGGCGGACCAGCAGTACCTGTAGCGCTTCCATCCGTCGGCTCTGACCGGTGGTACCGGCAGTCACGCCGTCCATCACCCACTCCTGCCAGCCGGTGCTGGCGACGTGGGCCCGGTAGACGATGCTCCACGGGTGCCCGCCGGTGAGCCTGATCTCCAGGGCTTCCAGCCGCCGGCTCTGGCCAGTGATCCCGGCTACGGCATCATCGGCCACCCAGCCCTGCCATCCATGGCCCTGGACATGGGCGCGGTATTGTACGCCCATCCCGGGCGGGGCATCGTGCAATTTGATCCGAATAGCCTCGATCCTCCTGCTCTGCCCGACGGTCCCGGCGACCTCTCCATTCGATTTCGCTCCCTGCCAGCCGACGTCCTTGACGTGGGCTTCATAACTGATCTTCATCCTGATTCTCCTTTTCTCAGTCGTTCGATCTGCTAGTGAAAACGGCTGAAGCCGCTACTACCAACACAGTAGGCCCAAGTCGGGCTCCCCATTCTGAAATGGCACGTGAGCGCTTGGTCAGGCAGAGACGGCAACCACCCCCAGCATCCCGGCGCCGCTGTGCACCGACAGCCCGGCCGTCAGCGGAGCGATGATGATCTCGTCGGGGCAGGGAAGGCTGGCGCGCAACTGTGCCTCAAACTCGCGGGCCTGATCGGGCACGTTGGACTGGATGATGGCCATCCGCTCGGCCGGCTGGCCGCCCAGTGTCTCCCCTGTCAGCTCGATGACCCGCGCCCACGATTTGCGCTGGGTGCGCACCCGCTCCAGCATGTCCAGCTTGCCCTCGCGGATGGTGAGGATGGGCCGGATGTTCAGGACACCGGCCATACCGGCGGCCAGGTGGCCGACCCGCCCGCTCATGGCCAGGTACTTGAGGGTCGCTAGCGCGGCGTACAGGTGGGCGCGCTGGCCTACGTCCGTGGCCCGTGCGACGACCTCATCCAGCGTTGCCCCGGCCTGGGCTGCCTCGGCGGCCGCCAGGGCCATAAAGCCCTGCGCCATCGACAGGGTATTCGAGTCGACCACAGAGATGGGATGGTCGGGGAACATCTCGCTGGCGACGACGGCTGCATTGTACGTGGCGCTCACCTCGCCGCTGACGCAGATGCAGACGATCGCCTCGGCGCCAGCGGCAAAGGCTGCCTCGTAGGCCTCGGAGAACTGGCCCGGCGCGGGCGCCGAGGTCGTGGGCAGCTTGCCCTCGCGGTCGATGCGGGCGAACATCTCGGCCTCTTTGATCTCTTCTTCCGTCTTGAGCGCTTCCTCCCCAAACTGGACAATAATGGGCACCTGCCGGATGCCGTATCGCTCGGCAAGGTCCTCCGGCAGGCTGGCATCCGAATCGGTGATGATAGCGATGGACGGCATATCTCTCCTCCCCCCTCATGGTAGAAATCTGTGGTCTGGCCCCTTGATTATAGCACAAGCATAGGGATTGTACAAACGTCGGTTGCCGGGCCAGTAGCGCCAGACAGGTTGCAGCGGCCCCGGCAGGCTTGGATCAACCGATGATGGAGACCATGTCCAGCACGCGCGATCCCAGCGATCGGTCTCCGAGCAGGATCACCCTGGCCTGAGCCTCTTGTCGATCCAGGCCCTTGGTGAACAACCGCCAGGCGCTGTCCTCGTCGATCACCGCCTCGGCATCCGGCTCGTGAGTGATGTCGCAGTAGAGATGCCAGTGCCCTTGCACCCTCAGCAGCGACCAGCGGCCACCGGATGGACCCGAGATGGTGAGGGTCACTAGTGCGCCGTCTGGGGCGCTGACGTGGCGGTAGGTGTAGGGGAGGGCGCGCACAAAAGCGTCGAGGGCCGGCGCCAGGTACCTGGGTCCCTTGAGGCCGGGCCGCCCGACGGCATCACGGATGTGCTGCTGGTGGTGCCAGCGTTCCGTGTACTCGCGGGCCAGGTCGAGCCACACCGGAGCGGGCTCAGGTCCGGCCCAACTGACCGGCCCTCCGAGGGCGTGGGGATCGAGGGATTGAAAGTAGTCGCATACCTGCTCGCCCATGAAGCGGAGCAGGTCGCATAGCAGCCGCGGGCTGAGGCGCTGGGTAGCCTGTATCCAGTCTGCATTCAAGCCGTCGATCAGGGCGACCAGCTCCTCTGTGTTGTGGATGCGCTGTCTGGCGGGCGAGAATTGGTCGCGCTTGCGGGAAAGGATGCCAGCGTCACCGCCCAGCAGGTGCAGGGCGACCTCCTTGACCGACCAACCGGCGCACTCTGTGGGCTGGGCCCAATCTCGGGCCGAAAGCTCGGACAGGAGCACGAGCAGGTGCTCCAGCAGCTCCGGGAACAGCTCGGTGACAACGATGGGCTGTGGTTCTGCCATCCTCCCGCCTATCCTCACGGGGCCGGCTTGCGCGACCCTGGTCTCAGCCTTGCCCACCTCCTAAGCGAAGCGGTCGTGGGCAAAGGGGCTTAGGTCAAACTCGGGTATCAGAGCAAACGCCACAGGGGGTAACCCCCTGTGGCGTCCGGGTAACCCAGGCGGAGAGGGCGGGATTCGAACCCGCGGAGGTGTTACCCTCACACGATTTCCAATCGTGCGCATTAGGCCGGACTATGCTACCTCTCCCCGGTTCGTGCAGCAGGGGAATTATAACACTGTTGCTACCCCACGCCAAATCCAGGCACGGGCAAAGGCGCTTGCTCCCTGCTGCGGCGTGGTTTGGTACCCCATTCCTACCAACCTAACATTAAAATTTCATCAATGTTGCCCGGAAGGGGGCTTTGGGGCTTGCAATTGGCAGGAAAATAGGGTATAATGGGGCGACGTGGGGAAAGGTGGGGAAAGGTGGGGCACCCTCCTCATATCGAAAACTCGACACCTGCGTCTTTTGGGGCACTCTATGCTGCTTGGCGAATTCGAACACAGCATTGACGGGAAAGGGCGGATGGCCGTTCCAGCCAAATTCCGGGGACGGCTGGCCTCAGGCCTGGTCGTTACCAAAGGGATCGACCCTTGTCTGTGGCTCTATCCTGCCGACGTCTATGCTGAGCTCGCCGAGCAAGTCAAAACACTGTCTGTAACCGACCCCCAGGCGCGTGACTTTCGTCGACAAGTCTTCGGGGGCGCGGCAGACTCGGTGCCCGACAAACAGGGTCGTTTCATTCTACCCCCCGCTCTGCGCAAGTACGCGAACATTGACAAGCAAGCGGTGATCGTCGGCCTGTATGACCACTGCGAGGTCTGGAATCCAGAACGCTGGCGACAGCGGCAGGAGCAAAGCGACAACAATCCTGACGAGCGGGCCAGACAATTCGCAGACCTGGGCATCTAGCTGCGGGGGGCCAAATCGAATGGATGAGGCCCGCGAGCACATTCCGGTCCTGTTCAAAAAAGTCCTGGCCGGACTACGGCCCCAGCCGGGCGGTCGCTACATTGATGCCACGCTGGGTGCGGGAGGGCACGCGGCCGGCATCCTGACCGCTTCGGCGCCAGATGGGCGGCTGCTGGGACTGGACGCCGATCCGGAGGCGGTTGAGTTTGCCGGGCAGTGCCTACGTTCCTTTGGCGGGCGGGTGATCCTGAGAACGGCCAACTTCCGGCAAATAGAGACGGTCGCGTTGTCTCTCGGCTTTGGGCAGGCGGATGGGATCCTGATGGACCTGGGACTCTCATCCCGCCAACTGTCTGACCCAGAGCGGGGATTCTCTTTCAGCCAGGATGGGCCGCTGGATATGCGGATGGATCCCGACCTGGAAACGACCGCTGCCGATCTGGTCAACCATCTGTCCCAGGCACATCTAGCCGATCTGCTATGGCGCTACGGAGAGGAGCGCCATAGCCGCCGCATTGCCAGGGCCATCGTCGCTGCCCGGCCGGTGACCACGACAAAGCAACTGGCTGACCTGGTGGAACGCACCGTGAGCCGTCGAGAAAAGATCCACCCAGCCACCCGGACCTTCCAGGCCTTGCGCATCGCTGTCAACGATGAACTGGAGGCCCTCAGCCAGGCACTGGTCCAGGCGAGCAATCTACTCCGGCCGAAGGGGCGGCTGGCGATCATTGCTTTCCATTCGCTAGAGGATCGCCTGGTGAAACGCTATTACCAACAGGAATCGCGCGACTGTCTTTGTCCGCCCGAGATGCCGGTCTGTGTCTGTGATCACCGCGCTACGCTGCGCGTGCTGACAAGAAAACCGGTCCGCCCTACGGCCGAGGAGATTGCACAGAATCCAAGAAGCCGCAGCGCCAGATTGCGGATTGCTGAGCGTCATGCGGACCCGACGCAAGCTGGCTAGGTTGTTAAGGTATCAAGACTATTATAGCACATGTGTTCTATATTGTCAAGTCCGTATTGGTGAGGAATCGGGTAGTCAGGTAACCGCCATCAGATTCACATACTCATACCAAGGGTCTAGGTTAGTGTTAAGGAACTAGACCCAAGGTACTAGACCTAGTGGTTTCAAATTTGCCAAATACTGGATATTGTGGTAGAATTGCTAACTACAGTGCAGATATGGCTTGCAGCTTGCTTAATAGGGTGGTAATCCGGCGAATTCCGCTGAGACGACCGGCTCGAGAGGGCTTCAGTCAGGGTGGTCTCTGGCACCACAGCACAGTATCCGCCGCCGGTAGTCATCCAGCCGGCAAGTAGGAGAGAAAGGGAGAAGGAGAGAGCAGTGACTAGCCATCTGCCGTCCATGCCATCAAGACGGGGGCGAAAAAGTCCTCCTCTGCAGGCGATCCTCGTTGTCTTTGTTGCCCTGTTCATCCTGTTTCTCTGGTTGAACTTTATCCTGACGCAGCAGATCGAGTCGATAGGCCGTGAGATTCAGGTCAAAACCAAGGAGTTGAATAGGATTGAGCGTCGCCACGAGGCTCTCTTGAAAGAGATCTGTGAAGTTGCGTCCGAGCAAGAGATGGCCAACATGGCCACTAGGCTGGGTTACCGGCCCCAGACGCCGGTCTACGTGGCTGTGGGCCGGCCCTTTGTACAGGCCCCCAATGATGCACTTGCCAACGGTGTGCAGTTTAGGGCACTTCCAGGCGAGGGGGATGAACTGCCGGCTGTGGAGGCCGGCAATCTGATGGCTGTGCTGGCTCGCGAGATCGAGCCCTGGCAGTCAGGCGACGGACCCTAGTACACCCTGTATCGGTCTGAAAACAGTGGATGCATCGACGAGGAAAGACGCGAATGTCTTCTGGCAGAAAGCCGACAATTGATGCCACCCGGTTACGGGCCTTGATCTTTGTCCTGACGTTTGGGTTCACCGTGGTCGTGGGTCGCCTGGTTTACTACCAGGTCATCAGACACGAGGAACTCAAGGCGCAAGCCTTGGCCCAGCGTACCTGGGACAGGAAAGTGAAACCCAAGCGGGGGTACGTGGCTGATGTCAATGGTCATGTTCTGGCCCTGGACGTCATTGAATGGGATATTTCAGTGTCACCTCCTCTGGTCATCGATCATGACGAGTTGCCCGGGCAACTGTCAGAATTACTGGGGTTACCCCTGACCGAGGTATCGGCCACCCTTACGGCCAAGGAGCCGTGGGTCCAATTGGCTACCGATGTCGACTATGAGGTTGGCGAGTCGATCGCCAGCCTGGAAGCGGGCGGGATCACCTGTTTGCCGGTGCCAAAGAGGTACTACCCAGAGGGGGGCCTGTTTGCCCACCTCTTGGGGATCGTGAACGACACCGGGTATGGTTTCTATGGCGTGGAGGGCTACTATAACCAACTGCTCCATGGGAACAAAGGGACGCTTCAGGTCGAGCAGTCTCCGGTCGGGAAGGAACTACCCAAGCTACCACTCGCCGAAACTCTAGCTCAGCCGGGCACCAGTCTGATCCTGACAGTCGACCGCAATATCCAGTACATTGCTGAGCAGGAGTTACGACGGTCGCTGGATGACTTTGGGGCCGAAGGTGGGACGGTGGTCATCGTGCAGCC
>JASFHU010000249.1:0-6506 GCA_050123055.1 Anaerolineae bacterium | reverse complement strand
TGCGCGACGGACAACAAAAAGGGTGAGATCGTCCGACTGTGGTGTGTCGCCGCAAAAGGCCCGGACCGCGTCCACAATGACCTCGAGAACCTCCTGGGCGTTGCCCCCCTGGTTGGCCGCCAGAACCGCCTCCAATTGCTCTTCACCAAAGAGTTGGCGTTCGGCGTTCATGGCTTCGGTGAGGCCATCGGAGTAGAACAGCAGCAGATCGCCGGCTTGCACATCTACTTCGCGTTCCTCCAGGTAGGTATCCTTCAGTGCCCCCAGAATCACGCCCCGGGCATCCAGCTCTACCACCTCGCCCGTGGTCGACTGGAGCCACAGGGGCCGGCAGTGGCCGGCGTTGGAATAGGCCAGGCGCCCGCTGTTGGTGTCGAGCACAGCGTAGAGGGCACTGAGCAAGAGATGCCCGCCCCGGTCTCTCGTCATTGCCTCGTTGGTCTGTTTCAGGGTCTCCAGCGGGCTGCCGGACTGCAGGCCGATAGTCTGGATCACCTTGGAGGTACGGGCCATGAACAGTGCCGCGGGCACCCCTTTGCCCGTCACGTCGGCGATGATCATGGCCAGGTGGCCGGGCGCGTCGGGCAGTTCAATAAAGTCGTAAAAGTCGCCGCCCACCTCCCGCGCGGCCTGGTAATAGGCGGCGAATTCCCAGCCGGGCACCACCGGAGTCGATGCCGGCAACATGCTGAGCTGGATCTGGCGGCCAACCTCCAGCTCTTTCTCCATGGCCTGCGCCTTGACTTCCTCCTCGTGCAACCGTGCCTTTTCGATGGCCAGCGCGGCCTGGTTGGCCATCAGTTGCAGGCAGTGCATATCATCCTCTTCCAGCAGCCTCGGTTCCCGCTGGTTGACCACCAGCACGCCAATCGAGTGACTATTCACCGTCAATGGCACCGCTGCATGACCGCAAAACCCCTCTTCCTGCACCCAGGCCGGCGCCCAGGAGGGCAGATCGTGTTCTTGAACGTTCTTCACCGCCAGTGGCTCCCGATCGGACAGCACCAAGCCGTGGCCACTGTGCAAGCTGGCGGGCACCCGGCGCCGGTGAGCTCCAGGATCGAAGCGCCAACCGGCCGAGGCCCGGAACTCGAGCAGGTCCATCCCCTCCTCGTCCTGCTCGTCGAGAGCCAGCAGCACCGCCGAGGCATCGGCATACAGGATCTTGCGCACCTCCTCCACCAGGTGGGCCATCATATCGTCCAGATCCAGGTGACTCAGCAACTGCTGAGAGAAATCAAGCAACGCCGCCTGCTGATTCACCTGCCGCTTCTGCAGGAGGTCAAAGAGCTGCGCCCGCTCCAGGGCAATCCCCATCTGGTGGCCCACGTTGGTCAAGAGACTGAGGGCCTCGGGGCTGAACTCGGACCAATCGGCTGCGGCCACGTTGAGGATGCCCAGGGTACGGTCCCCGGACCGGAGGGGCGCCGAGGCGTGGACAGCCAGCCCGCGGCGATCGCCCGCGGCCCCTTCCAGGCGGCTGCAACGAACCTCGTTGTAGGCCCTGGTCAGACGCCCGCGGGTGCAAAGCTCGCGGCAGGTACAACTGCCCGACCAGGCATCACTCCCCGGCGCCAGCGCCGGTGGCAGATTGTGCTGCGCCGCCAACACCCAGTCGCCCGTTGCCGAGTGGCCGGGGTCTGGCACGTCCTGCAGCGAGATCCAGGCACTTTGCAGGCCCATCAACTCGACCAGATCGGCCAGTGCCTGTTCGAGGACGCCACGCACGTCCACAGCCTGGTTCAGGCTTTCCACAATACGATTCAGCGTGGTCAGATTATCCTTCGGTTCCATTAGGGGGGTCATGGGTAAACGCTTTCTGGGCCATCCGGGGGCAACCATCGTGCCCGCGACCCTGGCCCAAGATTCACAGGCTGCCATCAAAAGGAAGCGACGGCCTTCTTGAGATTCGAGTGGACCTCGAGGAACATGTCAAAGCCCGCCATTTTGAGTGCCTGCATCACATTGTCGTTGGGTTTGAGCAGCTTGAGATGCTGCGCCTTGTAGGTGCCGGCGGCTATCCCTTTGCGCACAGAGCGCTCGCTTTCCTCCGTCGCCTCGGTGCGCAACAGCTTGTAGATGTAGTGGATGGCCCTCAGGCCCCCACTGTCCATGAACGGGACGCGCCTCAGATCGAGAAGCAGATCCCGCATGCCGGCCGCATAGGCCTCGTCGGCCTGCTGTTGCAGGTCTCTGGAAGAGGCTGCCGTGACCTCACCCTCGATATGAAAGATGGTTACCGGTACCCGGCCGTCCTTTTGCTCCGTCACGATTTTCATGCCTGCCATGCTCCTTTCTTTGCACCCTATCGAGACCCAAAAAGAGATGGCACTAGTATACATCTATCGAGCCGTTTTGTCAAGTTAATATGATGTAAATTCAACAATTCTCAATCTCATCAGACCTGACAGGTTTATGTCAATGATCAGACTGCGGTGCCAGGCAAGCACCCGCATGAGCTTCAGATGTTGAGAATGCTCAAAAAAACCTGTCAGGTCTCGAACTCAATACGCGGCGCCTTGCCTGAAACCCGAACTTGTGCTATGCTATGTCAACAACTCTGCCCCAGGACCCAAGGGAGGATCGCGATGGATGGGGGTTTGTTTTTGGTTGCCTTTATCTTCAGCCTGCTGCTGACCATCGGCGTCATGCTCTGGCTGGATCGCCGCCGCGGACCACGGTGCATTGTGTGTGGCAAGCACGACGCCACGGGCGAGGGGCATATCAAGTGTGACCACTGCGCCAAATACTTCTGCCGTGCCGACATGGATGAGCTCACCGTCGCCGACCACACCGAGAAACCCAAACCGGCCGAGGAGCGTACCGGGCACGGCGCGGCCATCAACCTGTACGGAAAAGAGAAGAACCTGTGCAACTACTGCCTGGATCAGATCTAGCGTCGTGGCCTGGGTCCGGCAATAAACCTGTCAGGTCTGGCTACTATCTGGCTACGCCGCACCCTGCTCCAGGACGTGGATGATGTCGAGCATGAGACGGTTGGCCGGCGTGGGGACGTTGTGCTCGCGGCCAAGCTCGACCACCTTGCCAGCAAACATCTCGACCTCGGTCTTGCGGCCGGCCGCGATATCCTGCAACATGGAGGTCTTGCCCTGGGGCGAGAGGGTCTGGAGCACGGGGTACCAGTCGTCGACGTCCTGCGGCCCGAGATCCACACCCAGCACTTCGGCCAGGGCGATCACCTCGCGCATGAGGGTCTCCATCACGGCCTGGGCGGCGGGATGGGCCTGGAAGGTGCCGTAGGGAGCGTTCATGACCGCCGAGGCCTGGTTCATGCCCACGTTGATCATAAACTTCCACCACAGGATGCGGATCATGTCAGGCGGCGTCACGTAGACGATGCCGGCCCGCTCAAAGGCCGCCTGCACGCGGCGGACCTGGGGGCTGATGGTGTCGTTGCGGGCCTGGCCGACATAGTGCTTGCCCGGCGCGCTGTAGGAGATCTGGTTGCCCTGGCGCTGGGCGTCGATGCCCACCGAGGTGGCATAGAGGACCTTTTCCGAGCCATAAGCCGCGGCCAGCGTCTCTTCGCTGTCCAGCCCGTTCATGACCGAAACGAGGGTCGTCCCGTCGCCCACCACCCCGCGCAGGTCGGGCACGGCGATGGGCAGGTGGTGGTGCTTGAGGGCGACGATCACCAGGTCGGCGGTCCAGGGGGCGCGGTCGGGATGGACGACCGGGATAGCCTGGTGGACGCCGTTAACGACCAGCCCGTCCCGCTGCAGGCGCCGGTGGCGCTCGCCACGGGCCAGCAGCGCCGTCTCAAAGCCCGGCGCCTCGAAGAAGCGCGAGGCAAAAAAGGCGCCCATGGCCCCCGCGCCGAGGATGATCACCCGTTTGATCTCTTGCATAGTGCCGGCCTCCCGGTGGTAATGCCCTCAATGTTGGGCGAGGTCTCCCGACCGAGCCCTGGCCCGCCTCGGCCCGAGCTCCGTCGGCGAGACCTGCGGCGAACGGGTCCAGCCACGATGGGCGAAGGTCCCCAGGGACCACCTCCGAGTGCTCTCCTGACCGAGCCCGAGCCCTGTCCCTCCTCCAGATCCAAACGCAGGCGCGGCAGGGATCGCGGCTGAAGTGCGTTGGACCTAAAGTATACCACGGTCGCGAGATGGAGGCAAAGGGAGAGTACTTGTACCTACTCCTCAAGCCTGACATGCTCACCACGCCCAAAGCGGTCAATGATGTCAAAACCGGACACGTGGCCGTCCTCCCCCAGCCTAAAGACCGCGCGGTAACCGAAAGCGTGCGCCATAAAGTCGGTCTCACTAATGGGATCCAGTACGTGTTTGTAGGGCCCTTCAAGGATCCTTAGTCGACCGTCTTCAAGATACACGGTGCGAATATCGCCCCAGGGCGCCTGGTAACGACCGGCATAGCTCTGCAAGACGGCCGGGTCGATGTCTACCTGCCGGGACTCGATGGTCAGGGTATACCCGCCGGCGGCTTCGTCCAGGAGGCTCTGGGCCTCGATGCGGTACTGGCCGTCCACAGGCAGGTACACGGCTTCGATGAGGGTGTCGCCCGACGGCCAGTCCTCCCGGGTAGGCGCGTCGTCGGCAATAGCCAGCAGGCTGCCATCCGGACCAGTGACCATGAGGACCGGGTCCGTCACGCCAGCAGCGAACCTCTCCTCATAAGGTATCATCTCGGTGAGCGGATTGTCGGCCTGCATGTGCAGGGTCAGCACCTCACCAGCCTGCCCGTCGTAGGTCCAGACCTCGAAGTCGTGGCGGGCCAACTCGCCGCGATTGTCGCCCAGCCTTGCCACACGGGTGGGCCGCGGGGTCGGAGTGGGGAGGGGCGCGGAGGCCGGTGCGAGTGGCGGCTCGGCTTCAGCCGAAGCCACTGCTTCAGATGAAGCGGCAGCGGCTGCGGCCGCTAGCAGGTCAGCCGTGGTGCCAGTCGAGATCCCGTCCTCATCGCAGAAGGGCGCGATCTGATAGGTCTCCCGCTCGAGGCAGGTCAGCTCGCGCAGGTGGCGGTTGTCCCCGATCCAGGCGATCAACTCAGCCGGCGAGGGTTCGGCCAGTTGCCATTTCAGGAGCGTGCCGTCGGGTTCGCCCGAAAGGGCCGTCGCTCCGTCGGGGTGGATGGCCACCCGGTTCCCGCGGAGGTATTCACCCGGGTTGTCGCTCACAGGCAGGCGGCGCAGCGGCGTGCCTGTGGCCATATCCCACAAGACCAGATAGTTGTCCCAGCCGCTGGAAAGCGCCCTCCGGCCATCGGGGCTGAGGGCGACGTCTCGCACGTTGCTGGCGTGACCTTCGAGGCGTTGGATCGATTCGCCGCTGGCCAGGTCCCAGACGATCAGTTGGTCGTCCCACCCGACGGACAGCGCCGTGCGACCGTCGGGGCTGGGGGCCATGCCCACGATCCAGGTGTCGCCCAGATGACCACCGACGCGACCGGTGGTGCCGGTCATGCGGCGCAGGCGCTGGCCCGTGGCCAGGTCCCAGAGGATCAAACTGGCATCAGTGCCGTGGGAGAGGGCCTGGTCATCGCCGGGGAGAAAGACGACCCCCTCCACGTCGTAGAATTGATGGCCGGTGAGCCTGCGCACAACGTTACCGGTGGACAGATCCCAGTAGATGATCGTGCCATCATAGGCGCTGGAGAGGGCATGGCTGCCGTCGGAGCTAATGTCCACGCCGGTCACCAGTTGGGTATGCCCTTCCAGGTGGTAAATCGGCTCTCCCGTGTCCAGGTCCCAGAGGATGAGCGTGCCGTCGTACGAGCCGGAGAGGGCCTGGCGGCTATCGGGGCTAAAGACCACGTCGCTGACCGTGTGCTGGTGCCCCTCCAGGCGACGGAGGGGCTCGCCGGTCTGGTAGTCCCACTGGATGAGGGAGTAGTCGTCCGCAACGGCGAGCATGCCGCCGCCCGCCCCGGACAGGGCCAGCCGGCCGTCGGGGCTGATGGCCAGGGCGGTGACGGCGGCGCCGTGCTGAAAGTCGGCGCCCCCCCAATGGTCCAACTGCCAGGCGGTGGTAAGGTCCCAGAGGCGCAATGTGCCATCCTTGGAGGACGACACGGCCAGGGTGTCGTCAACAAACTCGACATCCCAGGCGACTCCGGTATGGCCCCGCAGTCGCTGCAGCGGTTCACCTGTGTCCAGGTTCCACCAGATCACCAGCCCATCCTCATCGGTCGAGAGTGCAGTCCGGCCGTCGGGGCTGAGGGCCACGCCGATCACCGGCGCCTCGTGCCCTTCCAGGCGCTGCAGCTCCTCGCCCGTTTCCAGGTCCCAGAGGCTGACAAAGCGCTCATTCTCGGCGCCGGTCAGCGCGAAGCGGCCGTCGGGGCTGATGACCACCTCGTCGACGGCGGTGGTGGGACCTTCAAAGGTGCGGATCACCTGGAAGGTCTCCAGGTCCCACAGGACCAGGGGCCGGTCGTGCGCCGGATCTGCACTCAGGCCCACCAGCGCCCTGCGACCATCGGGGCTGATGGCCGCCGAGCGCACGCCTTGACGGTGCTCCTCCTCATTG
>JASFHU010000248.1:0-6512 GCA_050123055.1 Anaerolineae bacterium | reverse complement strand
CTCGCCTTTGTCCAGTCGCGTAATGCCGTCGATGATGACCGTGTCCACGTCCTCACCATTGGCACAGTAGACCAGGGCCTTGATGGGATCATCGGCCGCCACCGGTCCGATGTGGGTCTTTGCCATGTCGACCAGCACAATGTCCGCCTTGGCGCCGGGCGCCAGGCGGCCAATGTCGTCCCGCATCAGCGCCCGGGCGCCGCCCAACGTGGCAGCGTCGAAGACCTCCCGCGCCAGACCCGATTCGGCGTCGCCGTCGGCCAGCTTGCTCAGCAGAGCCGCGGTACGCATCTCCATCAACATGTCGTGGGGCGAGGTATCGGTGCCCAGCGACACCGGGATGCCAGCCCGCACATAGTGGGAGAAGGAATGCAGCGCTACGCCGCTCCGGGCAAAGACCACGGGGCAATGGGCCACCGTTGCGCCGCTTTCGGCAATCAGAGCCGTATCGCTGTCATCATCCACGGCGTAACCGAGCCACGGATACCGGGTCGTAAAGATGGCGTGAGTCAGTGACACTTCGGGTCCCAAGAAGCCCAGCTCGTACAGGAACTGGATGGGCGTTTTGGCTGTGCGCCGGATCAGTTCGTGGAACTCGAGCAGGTACTGGGCAACGTGCATCTTGAGCGGGCAGCCCAGCTCCGCCGCCGCCCTTTTTGAGGCCCGGATAAGTTCGGGCGTGCAGTTGTCGGCCGTGTAGGGGAACAGGAAGGTACGGATGCGGTCCTCGTCGGCGCCATTATAGGCGCGAGCGAACTCGACTGCCTGCTCCAGACCCTCCCAGCCCTCCTCCTCGCGCAACATCCATTCCAGGGTGCCCTGGGCGGTGCCCCGGGCGGCTCCCGACAGGTAGGGCAGGGAGAGGTAGGCCCGCAGGCCAAAGGCCGTCACCGTATCGACCAGAGCCTGGTCGGTGCCCAACCGCCCCCGGTAAGGATGGCGTCCATAGTTGGGCACCATGACAAAGGTCGTGGTACCGGTGCGCAGGGCTGTGGCCATGGCATAAGCTGCGCTGGCCCGCCAGTGCTCGGCTTGGAGCTCGCCACCGTGGTAAGCACCCTCGGGCTGCACGCCCAGGCCTATGCCCGAGTTGAAATAGTTTCGGCGCACAGCGTCCAGCCGGTAGAGCTGCATGTGAACCCCAAAGGCCAGGTGGTGGTTGACCAGCCCGGGGATGACCAACTGGCCGGCGGCGTCTATGACCTGGTCCACCGCTCCCTCGTAGCGAGGCCCGGCATACAGGATGCGGTTGCCCTCGTAGACGACCTGCCCATTGCCGAAAACCACGTGCCCGCCGTTCTCATAGCCGACGACCGTCCCGCCCTTGATCAGCGTCGCCATCATCGGCCTCCCATCATTGGATAGGTATTGGGGAACAGCTCGCCCGCACGCTCCCCACTGGGATGGTGCGCCGCGAACTGCTCTTTCTGCCATAGGTGGGCCTCGCTCGCCCGTTGGATCAGGTCCGCCTCATTGATGCCGGGCACCCGACCCCCTTCGACGACGACCCTGCCATCCACCAATACCGTGTCGACGTCGGAACCGCTGGCGGCATAGACCAGGCTCTTGATGGGATCATCCACCGGGCCGATATGCAGCTTGCTGAAGTCGACGATGGTGATGTCCGCCTTGGCGCCGGGGGAGAGCCGGCCGATGTCATCCCTGCCCAGAGCCCTGGCGCCGTCGAGGGTCGCTGCGTTGAACACTTCACGCGCAGTACCATGGTTGGCGTTGCGGTCCCTCCACTTGCAGGCCAGGGCTGCCCAGCGCATCTCCTCGATCATGTCTTGGGGAAAGGTATCGGTGCCCAAAGGTACGTTGATGCCCATCTCCCGGTAGCGTGAGAATGAGTCCAGGATCTTGCCCCGCCGCACATAGACCATCGAGCAGTGGGCCACGTGCGCCCCGCGGTCCGCCACGATAGACAGGTCACTGGTATCGCCCGGTGGAAACCCCGAGGCCGGGTGAAGGGTGGTGTAGAGGAGATGGGTCAGGATCGTCTTGGGGTCCATAAAGCCGATGCTGTCCAGGAACTGGACCGGCGTCTTGTTGTAGCGCCGCAGACAATCGTGAAACTCGAAGAGGCTCTGTGAGGTGTGCATGTGTACTGGTACGTCCAGATCCACCGATGCCCGCTTGACTGCAGCCAATAGCTCAGCGCAGGCGTCAAACTGGTAGGGAAAGAGCATGGTACACACCCGGTTTCCGTGGGCGCCCTCGTAGCGTTTGACGATTTCGGTAGCATAGGCCATAGCGTCGCGGGCAGCTTCATAGTCCCAGTGATATCTCCATACCCCATCTTCGTCGAGGAATCGTTTGCCCGCCCGAAACTTGTGGGAGACGTAGATGCGAGCGCCTAACTGGGCGGCGGCAGCGACCAGGGCCGGCACCTCATCACGGGGCACCTCGAACCGGGAAGGAGCCATGGTCGTGATCTCGACGATGGTCGTCGAGCCGCCCTTGAGAAGCTGGATCAGGCTGAACAAAGCGCTGGTCCGCAGGCGCTGGCCGGTGAGTTCCATCTCGCCCTGCCCGTCGACGGCATAGGACCGGGGCGAGGCAAAGCCGGCCTTGTTAGTGTCCAGGCCCAGGGTCTGGATATCGATATTGGCTACGGCATGGACGTTGACAAAGCCGGGAGACACGAGCTTGCCCCGAGCATCCAGGGTCTTGTCGATACGGCCCTCAAAACTGGGACCCACATGCAGGATTCGATCGTCTTCGACAACTACCACCCCATCGCTGAGGATCGCGTGGTGGCCATTTTGGTACCCGACCACCCAACTCCCTCGAATGAGCGTCCGCACAATAAGGCTCCCGTTCAACCCGCGCCGAGAATTGACCCGGCCGTCCGCCCCGCAGGATCTCGCTCTGCGGCAGCTTGATGAAGTTTGAGCATGATAGCTGGCGCCGCGGCGCGCAGCTTTTCCTCATCGGCGTTGAGGACGTTGCCGCCACTGACAATCAGGCCACCATCGACATAGATGGTATCGACGTCCTGGCCTGTGCCAAAGGACACCAGGGCCCGTACCGGGTCCAGCACCGGCCCAAAGTGATAGCCAGAGAGGTCGACACACACAATGTCGGCCTTGGCCCCCGGCGCCAGCCGGCCCAGGTCGCTGCGCTGCAGCGCATCGGCGCTGCCCACCGTCGCAGCGTGAAACACCTCGCGGCAGGTCGGCCGATCCACCGTCTGGTTGGCATGTTTGCCCATCAGCCAGGCCAGCCTCATCTCGCTGATGATGTCGCCGGGCCAGATGTCGCAGCCGATGCCGACGTTGATGCCATGGTCGAGATAGCGGGGAAGCGAGTGGAGCGCCTCGGCGTCACGTCGGGCAAAGGCCAGCGGCGCGTGGGCCACCGACGAGCCGGCGTCCGCGATCAACCTCAGGTCGCGGTCCGAGTCGCCGCCCACCGCCGGATGACCGTCGACGAACACACAGTGCCCCAGGATGATGTCAGGTCCCAAGAAGCCCAGGCTGTCTAAAAAGCCCACCGGTGTATCTCCGCGGCGCTCGCGCACCGCCTGCACCTCAAAGAGGGATTGGGAGACGTGGATCTCGATGGGCAATCCGGCGCCCCTCGCCTCATTCAACGTCATGGTCAGCAACTCGGGAGTGAGCTTTTCCACAGCGTGGGGCGTCAGCAGAGTCTGGACCCGGCCATCGAACCGGCCCCGATGCTCCAGGGCAAACCGCAATCCCTCTCGCAGCCCCGCTTTTCCTACCTCTTCGTCCCAGTGCTGGCGCGAGCGGCCCTGCTCGTCCTTGTAGGAGCGGGCGGATCGAAAGCCTAGAGCCAGATAGGCGCGGCTGCCGATCCGTCCCACGGTTTCGGCCAGCGCTGCTTCATCGGTGGGCGGGTTGCCCAGCCACCAGACCGCCCCATAGCCGTGGGCATCCACCACGGTCGTGGTCCCGGTGCGCAGCATCTGGACCAGGCAGAACTCGCCGCTCAATTGCTGCTCCTCCGGCGTGAGGGTGGGCCACATAGACAGAGGGGCACTCTCGACAAAGTCGGGGCCAGGTGCAAACTGCCCACCCCGAGGAACGTCGACAAAGGGCGCGAAGGGATCCACGCCCACGTGGCCGTGGAGGTTGATAAAGCCAGGGCAGATGAACCACTCTGGCTCGTCGATGACCACATCCGCCTGCCCGGCATACTGCGAGCCGGCAAACAGGATTTCACCACCTCGAAAGGCGACCTCACCACGCTTGAAAAACTGGTGCTGGCTGCCATCCCAGGCAGCGACCCAGCCGCCCTTAAGCAAGGTAATCGTCATTCCCTCCCCCTACTCCACAAACACCCAGACAAGTCTGGGACTCCGGAATCCCCAACTTGTTGGGGGCGTTTTCGTCTATGGTGGTACACCACGAACATGATGATTACCTCGAAAATACCCCGCGATTGTAGAAACGCCCCGGCGGGGCGTCTCTACCTACCATTTTCGTCCCTGGTCGTGTCCCTGGGGTCATGTTGACTAGTCCAGAACCGGCGCGCCTTTCAGACCGCTGCCGGTCAACGGGAGCACGATGGATGCGTCTGGCCCGGCAAGGATCTTGACCTCCTCCAGGGCGGCGACGACGGTGGCGCTGGTGGGCTCGGCATAGAAGCCCTGGTGGGCCAGCAGGCGCCGGGCGGCGTGGATGGCCTCCTCTTCGACCATGATGCAGGTCCCCCCCGATTCGCGCACTGCCTGCAGCAGGCGGCGGCCGCGCACCGGGGCGGCGATGGCCAGACCCTCGGCCACGCTCGGTTTGCCGGGCTCCACAGCGGGCACGGTGTCCAGACCAGCCTCAAAGGCCCGGCACAGAGGCGCCATGAGCGTCGGTTGGACGGCAACCAGGCGCGGTACGCGCTCGACCAGGCCCGCTGCGCGCAGGCGTCGGAACCCGAGCCAGACCCCGAGGAGTTGCACGCCCTGGCCGACAGGCACGACGTACCAATCGGGCGCCTGCCGTCCCATCTGCTCCCACAACTCCCAGGCCACCGACTGTTGGCCGAGCAGAAAGCCAGGATGGTAAGCGTGGGAAGCCAGCGTAATCCCATGCTCCGTCGCTTCCAACGCCGCTAGCTTGGCGTTGTTGCGCGGGCCGGGAATGGGACGGACGTTGGCGCCATAGACGGCGATCTGGGCCTGCTTGGCGGGCGAGGCATGGGCCGGGACAAAGATATCAGCCTTCATCCCCGCCCGGGCGGCATAGGCCGCCACCGACGCCCCGGCGTTGCCTGACGAGTCGTCGGCGACGTGTGTCACGCCCTGGTGGGCCAGGATATTGATCATGAGCGCCGTGCCGCGGTCCTTGAACGAACCGGTCGGGGCAAAATACTCGGGCTTGAGGCTCACCTGCTGTCCCTCCAGGACAGCGGAAAGTAGCGGGGTGCCCCCCGCACCCAGGCGGACCATCGGCTCGTCAAAGTCGAGGCCGAACAGCTTGTGGTAGCGCCACAGGGAGCTGTCAGCCTGGTCGATGAGAGCGAGGTCAAAGCCCACCATCTCTTCGAACTCCCAGGCCCCGCCGCAGTTGCAGCGGAACCGCTGGGGTGACAGGGTCTCCTTCTCGCCGCATTCAGGACAGAATACTCGCATCGTCATGCTCCAAAGAAAGCCTCGAAACTCTTTTTGATGTAGGCATGGTCCAAGACCCCGCACAGCTCGCGGATAGAGTGCACAGCCATGGCTGGGTTGCCGACATCCAGGGAACGCATGTCCAGGTGCCCGGCCGAGATCGGCCCGATGGTTGAGCCACCCCTCAGGTCGGAGCGGCTGACAAAGCGCTGGACCGGGACGCCCTCCTGCTGGCACAGGCTTTCGTACACCGCCGCCGTGTCGGCATCGGTGGTGAAATTCTGATTGGCCGCGATCTTGATCATGGGACCTTTGTTCAGCACCGGCCTGTGGACGGGGTCGTGCTTGTCGGCGGCATTGGGGTGCAGACCGTGGCCCATGTCGGCCGAGATGAGGAAGGAACGATAGACAGACCGGAAGAAATCCTCCCGGTCCTTGCCCTGGTTCAGCGCGATGCGCTCCAATAGGGTGCTCATGATGGGCGAGCCCGCTCCCTGTTTGGTCCGGCTGCCCACCTCTTCATTGTCATAGCAGGCCAACACGCTGGTCGCGCCCGCCGGCTCGGCATCCAGCAGGGCATGTAATCCGGCATGAACCATCGCCAGGTCATCCAGCCTCGTGCTGGAGATAAACTCCTTGTTCAGACCCACCAGGCAGCCCTTGGCGTGCTCGTGCAGGAACAGGTCAAAGTCGATGACCCTTCCGACATCGACACCCAGCTTTTCGGCCAATAGCCCAACCAAAAACCCGCCCTTCTCGAATTCCTCCGTCACGCGAGCCAGCAAGGGCAGCATATCCTTCTGCTTGTCCAGCTCGATCCCCTCGTTGACCTTGCGGTTCATGTGCAACGACTGGTTGGGGATGACCAGCAACGGGTCATCAAAAGACACCAGCCGCGTTTCAGGGTGGAGGGGATCGTCTGTCTTGAGACTGACCCGCCCAG
>JASFHU010000247.1:0-6515 GCA_050123055.1 Anaerolineae bacterium | reverse complement strand
GCACACGTTCCGCCACTCCTTCGCCACCCACCTACTGGAGAATCATTGCGACATCCGCGCCGTCCAAGAACTCCTCAGCCACAAAGACGTGAAAACGACGATGGTTTACACCCACGTCCTCAACCAGGGAGGCCTAGCCGTTCGCAGCCCCTTGGATTGACCAACAGCAGGCGTGAACCTGGCCACGCATAGTCCTCGCCAAGGTGTCCTGAACTGAGCAACAGGAGTGCGTTCGCACGTGACGCTGCGACTCCCCGATCACAGAATCCAGGCCGGGATCTGGTTAATGTAACCTTCGTTACCAGAAATTGAAGTGCACCCCTCTGAAGACCTGACAAAAACACCATCCCCACCTCCCTGCCCCTCACTCCTTGTCAAGGCCTAACCTCACCCCGTCGCCAACATTCCACCTCCCAGAATCCCACTGGGGTACCCTGACAACTCCCAGAAACACCATGATCCCAAAGCCACCAACATTAAAGTCTTTCCTGCCGTGCACATTTAGCGAACTTTTGTGCTATAATAGAAGGGTAAGGAGTCGAGAACCATGTCTGAAGATCTGCACAAAAACCTGCTTCGCCTCTCCTCCCTTCCTCCCACCATTGTTTCCCCAAACGTGTCTTCACCGCGTCACCATTTCAGCCTTTTTGCATCAATTCTATCCATATTTCCACGGAATTCTACCCACCAGAGTCCCCATGTACCTCCTTTGTTTCCCAAAAAAGTTTTCCCACCCCACCCCGATTGCCCCTGGCAGAGTGGCGCGGTGGGTACGGAGACCTCGATTGGTACCCAAGCGGCCTCAGGGAACCGGTGACACCCGGCTGATGGTGAATTTCAGGTAACGCGCCTCGGGGAAGTGGGCCGGCACGGGGTGGTCCACAGCCTGGCCCGCCTCGTGGAGGATCTGCAGGCGCCGTCCGGCCCGGCGGGCCGCTTCGGCCAGGGCCCCGCGAAAGGCATCAGGCGAGACCTGGCTGGTGCAACTGGCCGAGGCCAACAAACCTCCCGGCCGGACGCAGCCAAGAGCCAGCCGGTTAAGTCGTACGTAGGCCCGTTCAGCCGCGTGGCGGCTCTGCCGGTCCCTGGCAAAGCTGGGCGGGTCGAGAATGACGACGTCAAATAGGCAACCACCAGCCGCGTACTGCTCCAGCAACTCGAAACAGTCCTGAACCAGAAAGGTGTGTTGGCTTGGATCAAAGTCATTGAGGAGTAGGTTTCGCTTCGCGGCCTCGATGGCTCCCTCAGCGGCGTCACAGGCCGTCACGGACACCGCGCCCCCCCGCAGGGCGTGGAGTGAGAAGCCACCGACGTAGCAGAAGCAATCGAGCACCGTGCGCCCACGGCACCACGGCGACAGCGCCAGCCGGTTCTCGCGCTGGTCAAAGTAAAGCCCGGTCTTTTGGCCCACAAAGAGATTGGCCTCGTAGAGGAGCCCATGCTCTTCGATCACCAGATCGCGAGGGGGCAGCCGCCCCCACAGGGATTTCGGCTCACCACCCGCTCGCCGCCAGAGGATACCCTGGAGCAGAGTATGGGCGTGGAGCGCGTCGGCTACCCAGGGCACCAAGCCGACCACGCTTTCCACATAGGTCTGGATGAGCGCGAACCGGTCGTAGAGGTCCACGACGATGCCCGGCAGGCCATCGCTCTCGCCATAGATCCAGCGATAGCCGGACGTGGCGCTGGCACGCACCGGCGCTCGGACCTCCCATGCCTCTGCCACCCTGTCGGCGACCCAGTCCGCATTGGGAACGGCCTGGCGAGAGTACAGTCGTACAGCAATGGCACTGCCGGCATCCCACAGCCCATAGGCCGAAAAGCCGCCACACCGCACCCGGACCCAAGTGCCCGAGGACAGGTCCGGCGCGTCGGGCACCTGATTGCGGTACACCCAGGGGTGCCCTTGGCCCAGGCGGGTCTTGAGGGCTGCCGGCAGCGCGAGCGTGATCATGTCTCCTGCCAAGCACTCAGTTTGTCGAGGAGCTCCAACTCCTCCCCGCTCAAGCGGAACCCGATCGCTGCCAGGCTGCCCTGCAACTGCTCGACGCTGTTGGCGCCCACGATAGGCGCCGTGACCAGGGGGTTGCTCAGCAACCAGGCCAGGGTCACCTGGGTGATACCCTGTCCATGCTCCTGGCCGATCTCGACCATCCCGTTCAGCAGGGCAGCGTAGCGGTCGCCGGAATCGGGGTCGCCCAGGTAGCGCTCGCGAATGCGGCCGGCCCGAGCACTGTCGGGGAGTGGTTCACCCGACCGGTACTTGCCGGTGAGGTATCCACCCGCCAGCGGGCTGTAAGGAATGACGCCAATGCCATGCTTGGCCACCAGGTCGGCCATCTCCCGCTCGAATTCGGCGCGATGGACCAAATTGTAGTGGGGTTGCAGCGAAACGTAGCTCGCCAGCCCGTGCCTGTCGCTGGCCCACAGCGATTCGGCCAGCCGCCAGGCGGGATGGTTCGAGCAACCCACGTAGCGCACCTTGCCCGCCCGGACCAGGTCGTCCAGGACGCGCATGGTTTCCCCGACAGGGGTATCGGCGTCGAACCAGTGGGTCTGGTAGAGATCGATATAGTCGGTCTGCAACCGGCGCAGACTATCATCCACTGCCCGCAGGATGTGGGCCCGGCTGAGCCCTTCTCCGTTCGGGCCATCCCACATCCGGCCACGCACCTTGGTGGCCAGTACGATCTGCTGGCGGTTGCCCCGTGCCTGCAGCCAGCGCCCAATGATCTCCTCCGACACGCCGCCGGGGTTCCCATCAGCCCAACTGGAATAGATGTCGGCCGTATCGATCAGGTTCCCGCCGGCTTCCACATAGGCATCCATGATGCCATAGGCGGTCTCTTCATCCGCCGTCCAGCCGAACTGCATGGTCCCCAGGGCCAGCTCGGACACCTCCAAACCACTCTTGCCCAACCTGCGAGTTTCCATCCTCCAACTCCCTCCAGTTCTGAGATGCTCAAGTTAAGGTTCCGCTGGTTGCTTTAGACGAACCTTATAGATCCTGCCTTCGCTCAACTCCTCAAAATCAAACCACTCGTACCACGGCTCCTTGGGGTCTATGGCATAGACCGGCCTGCTCCGGATGTTGTTGGCGATCAAGTCGCGGACCAGATCGTCAAAGGTATCCTGTCCGGGGCCCGGCTCTGTCAGTACAATCTGGGGATAGAGGTGGCGCGTGTGGTCGCGGTACCAGATAAAGGCCAACATCGGCCCGTTGACGATGGCCACATCCGGCCTCTGCTCCTCCGCATAGAGCCCGTACCACAGGGCAAAAGTCGGACCGTCGGCGCGAACCACGATCAGCCCGCCCGGCTCAACTTCTTCCAGTACCTGGCGAATGTAGGCTTCGCGCTGTCCGTCGTCGTCTGGATCCACCGCCCCCCAGTGCAGCGCCAGTGAGGCCAGTGGAAGCAGGAGCACGGCCACCAACGCGATCCGCTGCCACGCCGGCCGCAGATCACGAGCCCAGATGAGCAGCAGCCGGATCCCTTCGCCCCACCCGAGGGCCAAGAGCATCACCACCGGCAGCAGGTACATGTGCGAGTCGCCGGTGTCATAGAAAAAGGCATAGACGCCGACCAACAACGTCCAGACCAGGCCAAAAAGTGCGAACTGCCGGTCGCGCTTCCACCAGCCCCAACAGCCATACAGGGCGATGGGCAGGCCCAACCAGATAAACTGGTCCCCTAGCAGCCCTGCCCAGAAGAAGATACGGACGGGTATGCTCCCCACGTCGAGCCCAAAGGCAAATCCCTGGTACTGCTTGGCCGTGACCACCCACAGAAACCCCTTCCACGTCTGGGGGTTGCCCCAATTGACGGGCGGGCGCTGCCTCGCCGCCAGGGGAAGGTAAGCGTAGACGCCCAGACCGACGACAAAGAGCGCCGCTGCCGGCAACAGCACCCGGGCACGGAACCAGCGCCGCCGCTCCGGCCAGAGCAGGACGAGGGCCGCCGGCACCACAAAGACCAGCGTCAGATGATTGCCCAACCCCAGTCCCAGGGCAAAAGCCCCGACCCACAAGAGCCAGTCCGGGCCGCCCTCGCGCCAGCGCACCAGCAGCCAGAGTTCTAGCGCCGCAAAGAACATCAGCAGCGCATAGACCTCGCTGATCACCGCCTGTGACCAGAGGAGGGAAGAAAAGGCAAGGGTCAGGGAGGTGAGTGCCGGCAGCAGCAGCGGGAAGCGCTCCCAGGGAAACAGATGCTGCGTTGTTCGGAAGAACAGCCCCACCGCTGCAGCGGCGCACACGGCTGAGAGGAGATTGACCCGGAAGGCAATGGTGCCCACCGGCAGTTGTGTGAACAGCCAGGCCAGCAGGGTGTAGGTCGGGTATCCGGTCGGATGGGGGATCCCAAGCGTCCGGGCGGCAGCGATCAGATCGCCACCGTCGGTGCCAAAGTTGTCGAACGTGAGACCTGGCGCCAGGGTCGCCAGGTAGACCACCAAGGCTACGGTCGCTGCGCCCAGGGCCGGCCACCAGCCGTAGCGGTCGCGGTCAGTGGAATCCGATGAGATGGAAAAATGGGTTGGTTGCTTCCTTTTCATGGCTATGCGTCCGAACCCCAAACAGTCGTACCCTCCGCTCCCCAGTAGCTGCAAGGGCCAAACAGCGGCATTATACCATGCTCGCAGGATTCCATCAAACCATGGGCAATTATGCAATAGTGTCATCGCGAGCCGCACCTTTCGCGGTCGCTGCTAATGACACGAATCTTATCTCTGCGAGCGCCAGCGAAGCACCGCCACGAGTACTCGCGGTAGCAGTCCCCGGTGATGAGGAGAAGACCGCGCCTCTCGTCCGCGAGAGGCTGTCGCTGCCGCTCCTCGCGGTGACGGGGCCGGGTGTCATTTCACATAGAGTGGAGCTCCGCGCCATGGATGAACTCGCGATGACGACCCACCAAAACCGTACCAAACCGGCCCAGCCGTTTTGCATTCTGATCCGAAATCGGGTATAATGGGTCCGAATTATGGACCGGTTAGCAGAAATGCACCGGGCAGTGACAACTCGAAGGGGAGTTGTGTGGGTTCGCGCAGGCCCGTCTGAGGGGTGAGTGTATGACCTGATTCAAGATCGCCCTGGGTTGTGTCGACAGAGTTGCGTGGTACCCTGAATTAACCACCCCTTCGAGCCCCGTGCTTGACGCAGGGGCTCTATTCATTTCAGCCTTTCAGGAGGGACACTGTGGTTCAACGGAAAATGCTGGGGTCGGTGATGGTCGTCGGGGGCGGAGTTGGCGGCATGCGAGCTGCCGTGGACCTGGCCGATTCAGGGTACAAGGTCTACCTGCTAGACTCGGCGCCGAGCATCGGCGGGATCGTGGCCCAGTTGGGTTTTATGTTCCCCACGCACGATTGCGTCCTCTGCCGCGGCACTTCGGACCACGGGTACGGCTGTTCGCGACCCTCCATCTCGCCTTTCTTGCTCGACCACAGCCAACACGACAGCATCGAGATCATGACCAACAGCACGGTCGTTGGCGCTGCCGGTCTGCCCGGAGATTTCACGGTACAGGTCCACCACCGTCCCCGCTACGTGGATGTCAATCTCTGCATCAACTGCGACGAGTGCTCCCAGGTCTGCCCCGTGGATCTGGCCAGCCAATACCAGGCTGGCCTGGTATCACGCAAGGCGGCCTACAAGCCCTCGGTCAGGGCTGCGCCCAACGCCTACGTCATCGAAAAGGGACCCTACTGCGAACCCTGCCGCAAGTGCGAGCAGATCTGCCCCACCAAAGCTATCAACCTGGACCAGGAGGACTGGTTCGAAGAGATCCACGTCGGCGCCATCATCCTGGCTGTCGGCTACAAGCTCTACGACCCCACACCTGCCGAGGAGCTGGGCTACGGGCGCTATCCCAATGTCATCACCGGCCTCCAATTCGAGCGTATGACCAGCCGCTCTGGTCCCACCGAGGGTGCCATTGAACGCCCTTCCGACGGCAAGGTACCAGAACGCATCGCCTGGCTGCAGTGCATCGGCTCTCGCGATCAGGAACATCCTTACTGTTCGTCCATCTGCTGCATGTATGCCACCAAGGAAGCAGTGCTGGCAAAACAGCGGCTGCCAGGCGTCACCTGCGAAGTCTTTATCATGGATGAGCGAGCCTTTAGCAAGGAATACACTGCCTATTTCGAACAGTCAAAAGACCTCTGGAACGTCGATTACACCCGCTGCCGGATCTCAGAGATCAAAGAAGACCCCAATACCGACGACCTCATCCTCCACTACCAGGATGAGCAGGGCATTCTGCGGCGCAAGGCGTTCGACATGGTCGTCCTGTCGGTTGGCAGCGAGCCGCCGCCCAAAGCCGTAGCCCTGGCCGAGGATATGCAGATCGAGCTCAATGAATACGGCTTCTGCAAGACCGACAAGTTCGAGCCAGTGGACACCAGCCGGCCGGGGGTCTTTGTGGCCGGAGCTTTTGCCACACCCAAAGAGATTGCCGAGACGGTCATGGATGCCAGTGGCGCGGCTGCGAGGTGCATGGCCCTGCTCTCGGGCA
>JASFHU010000246.1:0-6516 GCA_050123055.1 Anaerolineae bacterium | reverse complement strand
GATCTTTTTAGCCTTGAGCTCGCCCGACTGGATGACCGACAGCACGTCCTCTTCGCCGACGCGCATATAGGAGGCCGCCTCGGACAGGGTCATGATGTCGGGAACGGTCTTTTGGGGGGGCGCTGCCGCCGTACCCTGCTGTTGGGGAGACATGGCCTGCCCCATGGTCTGGGCCATGGCGGCGCCCATTCCAATGCCTGCCCCCATGCCTACGCCAGCGCCGGTCAGGCTACCTGCCTCACCACCCGCCTGGGCGGCGTCGCGGATGCCCAGCGCCGTCTGGTACTGCAGGTACTTTTGCATGTCGCCGATGGCGCCCATCGATGCCCGCTCGTCGATGGCTCTGGCCGTCTCTTCGGTGGGACTAATCGAGTTGACGTACAGCGTCTTTAGCTGGACGCCCAAGTTGGCAAAGTCGTCCTGAACCTTGACTTTGCTTCCGGCGCCGATCTCGTCGTAGAGCGCCGGCAGGTCAAAGAGACCTTTGCCCAGTTCGCCCAGAAGATCAGTCAGCCTGGCGACGACGATGCCCCGCAAGAAGCGCGTGATCTGGTCGGTTTCGTAAATGCCTTGGGTGCCGACGATCTTGTTCACAAAGAGTGCCGGATCCTCGACCTGGAGGGAGAACGTCCCATAGGCCCTCAGACGTACCAGGCCCAGGTCGGTGTCGCGCAGGGGAATCGGCTCGGCCGTGCCCCATTTCTGGTCCAGAAATTCGCGCATGTTGACGAAATAGACCTCGGCTGTGAACGGGGTGCGGCCGCTGGTGGCCATGCCGATGAGCTGGCTCAGGATCGGGGCGTTGGCCGTGGTGATGGTGTGGCGCCCGGGGCCAAAGGTATCCAGGGCTTTGCCATCCCGGTAAAAGACGGCTTGCTGGGACTCGCGGACGATCACCTGCGAGCCAAAGCGAAAGTCTCCCGCTCCGTATTCAGGCAGCCGGCGGACCATCTCGTCCTTTTGCTGGTTGGGTACCTCAACAACGTCAATAATCCGTGCCATTCCTTACCTCCTATTTCGCATGAATCTATTGGGCCTAGTAGGTGGCTGCCTGCAGGATCGCCTCCTCGCGATGCCCGAAAGCCATATTGGCCTCACTCACGGTGCTCACCAGTTCGCTGATGGCCTCGCCGACGCCTTCCTTGGCCGTAATGGCAGATGATACCTGGTCCACGTCCGCCGCAACCTCGTCCACAAAGTTGAGCATCTGGTTGTCAAAATCATAGAGTGCATCCAGTTGCTCCTCTTTGACCTTGACCGCATCGAACAGACCGGCGTATCCGTAGGAGGCGGTCTTGATGCGGTCGATCAAGAGCTGCAGTTTCATCACTGCCCGCTCCAAATCGTCCAGGAACTCGATCTGTGCCTGGCTGATGAGCTGGTGCTGGAGCTCTGCCAGGCGTTTCCGCTGGTCGTCGAATTTGGCTGCGATCTCCATCCGCAGCAGCTTGTCCGCTTCTCTCCGGAGTTCTTTGGCCTTGTACCCTGCGTAGCCAGGAATCTTGTTCACCAGATTCTCAAAGCTGCTTTGGGAGGCGTGTACGGTCTCTAGCATGTCGCCTTCTCTCTCCACCGAGGTTCCAACCGGTTCGCTGAAAACCTCCCCTTCGCTGGCGATCTCCCCGGCAACCTCTTCCGGGTCATCGTCCATGCCCAGGGCATCCTTGATGCTGTCCAGAATATCCATTTGTGCTGTCACCTCCTGAGGTCTACATATGGGGTTTGCATCCGTTTGCTCAGCTCATCCAGCCCTCGAGCCCAGATGTCTGAGTCGTCGTGTGTCCGACAGAGCCCGGTGTAGACAGTCCTCTTGTCGGCCCTTGCCTCCCGTCCTGCTCAGCCACGTTCATTATACAACATTTCTACGAAATGGACAAGGAAAAGTTGAACCGGCGGGTGAAAGCTGGCTGACAGCTTTCTGACAACCCGTCAGAGTTGACAAAGTGTTTCCCAGCGGGTACTCTTAGCCCAGGACAGAAAAGGGGGGGAAGTGTCATGGCAGAGGAATTGCCCCGTCAAGAGAACGACCCCGGCAGCCCGGACGGCAGCAAGAGCCGCGCCAGCCGGACGGTCGAGATCCTGCTGAGCATGAGCAAGTACGGCTTTGGCGAGCTGATCGAACGAGGTTGGTGGTCCAGGTGGCTCCCGGGGCGCCCGACAGACAGGGCCGATGCCCGGCTCGAAGAGGCCGGTGCAATCCGCCTGCGGAGATTCTTTGAATCGCTGGGACCCTCCTTTGTCAAGATCGGCCAGTTGCTGGCCTTGCATGCGGGCGCCCTTCCCCAGGCTTACCGGGATGAGTTGTCGCGCCTGCTGGATAGCACCCTCCCCCTGCCATTCCCGATGATTGACCGCGTCCTGGCGGAAGAGCTAGGTGAGGATTGGTGTCGCTTCTTCGAGCAGATCGATCTGGAGCCGCTGGCCAGCGCCTCCATCGGCCAGGTGCACCGCGGGGTGTTGACCAATGGGGATGGGGTGGCGGTCAAGGTGCAGCGGCCCGGCGCTCAAGCCATGTTCGAGCGCGACTTTGACATCCTGCGCGATATCGTACGCTACACACGGCTGCATACCCTGCTGCGCATGACCAGACAGCAACTGGAAGCCATCATCGACGAGGTGATCGGCTTTACTCAAACCGAGTTCGATTACTGCCACGAAGCCGATGCGGCCCGGCGTCTGCGCGCCATGGAGATCAAGGACATGTATGTTCCCCTCGTTCACGACGATCTGTGTACGCGGCGTGTGCTGGTCACCGAGTTTATCGAGGGCATCACACTGAACGATGTGCTCAACCATCTGGACGATCCGGACTGGCTGGCCGAGCGGCAGGTGGACCGCGAGCGCATGGCCCGACAGATCATGCGCAACCAAATCATGCAGGCCCTGCGCTGTGGCTTTTTTCAGGCCGATCCCCATCCGGCCAACCTGATTCTCATGGCAGATGGCCGGCTGGGCTACGTAGACTTTGGCATTGTCGGCCACCTGGACGAACAGACCCAGCGCGACATCGTCGACATGGCCCTGTACGAAGGGCTGGACGACTATGAGGCGCTGTGGCCCATCATCCTCCGCTACGGCCAGCCGACCGACAAGACGGACCTGCGGGCGTTCAAAGCCGACTTTAAGGCTTTGTCGGCGCGGTACAAACAGGAGGGGACCAAAGCCTTTGCCGCTCGCAGCCTGGGCATCTATATCGAGGAGCAGTTGCGACTCTACCATAAACACCACATGCGAGTGGCGACCGGTTGGGCGACCTATATGCGCGGGGTGATCGTCTATGGGAATTCGGCCGCCTTGCTGTCGGAAAAGATGAACTTTATGCGGGACAACCTGCCCATCTTCTGGGAGCTAAAGGCACGGCAGACGGCCGCCGAGCTAACCCCGGAGCGGATATGGACCGAGGGGTTCATCCGTCAGGGGTACGATATGCAGCGTGGCCTGCGTGCGCTGTCGGTGCTTCTGCGGCGGGCGGAGGAGGGCGAGCTCTCCATCCTGCAGGAAGAGAGCCCCCGCACGCAGGCTCTCCGCAACGCCAGGCTGCGTGCAGCCCTGTGGACGGCCCTGACCCTGATGCTTACCTGGCTTACCGTCACTCTGCGGGAAGCCTCGTTGGTAGGTGGGATAAAATGGTGGATGCTGGGCCTGGTCGGGGTCCTATTATGCCTGTGGCAGTTGGCGACGGCCCTGCGCCGGCTGGGCTGAGGACCAGGACACGGTTGGCGGTGAGACCTGACAGGTTTTTGTGAAGCCTCATGGGTTGAAGCTCAAGCCCGCGCTCGGTTGGTCTTCAAGTAGCCTAATTGCCAACGAAAACCTGTCAGGTCTAGTCCGAAAAACTTTATACCCCCAGCCCGCGCAAAAGATAGCCGATCAGATAGGCGACCCCGGCCGCCAGCCCGCCGACCGCCAGCATCTCCAGGCCGCTGCGGAACCAGTTGCGCTCGGTGATCAGCACCTTGGCCGCGCCCAGGGCAAACAGGGCTGCTGCCGAAAGGATGATGGAAACCACAAAGGAGACGGTAGGATCGATCGTGACAAACAGGCCGAGCAGGTAGACCAGGAGCGGCACGACCCCGGCCACGATGAACGAGGCAAAGGTGGCCAGCCCGCTAGTCACCGGCTTGCGTTCGTCGGGCAGCAGACCAAGCTCCTGGACCATCATCTCGTCGACCCAACGTGTCTCATCCTTACTGTGGATCTCGACCAGGGTCTCTGCGTGCTCCGGGCTGTATCCCTTGGCCTTGTAGATCTCTACCAGCTCGACGCGCTCGCCATCAGCAAAGTGTTTGACCTCCCACAGCTCGCGCTCTCGCTCCCGGCCGTAATACTCCAGTTCGCTCTTCAGAGAAAGGTACGCGCCAGCGGCCATCGAGAAACCGTCGGCCAGGAGGTTGGCCAGGCCCAGGATCAGAATAACACCCGATCCCAGGTTTGCGCCAGCCACGCCACTGACGATGGCAAAAGTCGTCACGATGCCATCAAGCCCACCGTAGACCATGTCGCCAATGTATTGGTGGCTGGTGCCGCCATGCTCCTCCGACGCCCTGGCGATGGCTTCAGGAGAGTGGGCCGCCTGCGAGGCGTCCAGATCCCTCTTTTCAAAAGCTTTGCGCGCTTCGTCGATGCGTTTTGTGATGCTCACAGGTTGCCCTCGGCTGCAGTTTATCGACGGCAATTATACTTGATGTCTGTGCCGGGAGCAAGCCGCTCTCGGCCTTCGGCGGTGCCTTTCTGTGCCAGAATCGCAAAAGTGTGGTAAAATGGCGCCCGTGGAAACTGGATCGATGGACCTGCGTGCGGACCTGCACCTGCATACAACCGCCTCCGACGGGCGATGGACACCACAGCAGCTCATTAGAGAGTTGCAACGGGTAGGCATCGGCCTCTTTTCGGTTACCGATCACGACTCGCTGGGCGGCCTGGCCGAGACCGCCGATCGGGTGCAGGGAACTGGCTTGCGTTTCCTGCCCGGCGTAGAGCTCTCGACGCGACTCAATGGACAGGTGTACCACCTCCTGGGTTATGGCTTTGAGCCGGCCGAACCTCGCTTGGTTGCCTTTACCAGGTCGAATGGCGCCCGCCTGCACGGTGCCAGCGACGATGCGGTCAAGTTGTTGGCAGAGGTCGGATATCCCATCTCTCTGGACGAGTATGCGAGCTATACCTGGGACCGGCAGAGGGGCGGCTGGAAAGCCCTCAACTATTTGATCGATCAGGGGCTCTGCCGCGATGTGCACAGCTACTTCTCTGAGCTCTTTGGCGACCGGGTTGTCCATCCGCAACCCGACTACCCGTCCCCGGAGCGGGTCATCGACGCCGTGCGGCAGGCGGGTGGCGTGGTCGTGCTGGCGCATCCTGGTGCCTACTTCTATAATGGCTTGAACTATCGGCGACTGGATGAATTGGTAGAGACGGGCCTGGCCGGTGTGGAGTGCTACTCTTTCCATCACGATGCCGAAACCACCCGTTTCTTTCTGGACTACTGTGACTCCCGCGACCTGTTGGTGACTGGTGGCTCCGACAGCCATGGCGGGTTCGCGGGAAGGGCCCTGGGCGTGCCGCCGGTCTATGCCAACGACCTGAGGTTGGGGATGCTCCTGGAGCACGCGGTTGCTTGACCTCTCGGTGTCGAGGCTGCAAGGTGAAAGGACGAGAATGCCCGGTAGAGACGCCCCGCCGGGGCGTCTCTACAAGCGCGGGCGATTCTCGGGGTAGCTGCTGGGGGGAAGGTAGATGACAGAGACAAGGGGACAAGAGCCTGTCTTGGAATGGACCAGGCGCTGGCGTGTCGCTCGCACGACCGTGATCGCGGCCGCCGGCTGGATCCTGGCGCTGCCGGTTCTGGCGCGCTTGATGCGCTGGCATCGCCGCACGGCAACCTGGGTGCAGAACATCCTGGGGCCCATCAGCGGGCTTGTCTGGGGACGCATCGGCTGGGTGGGTGTGCGCCGCTATGACTTTAGTACCGAAGATGCCTTTATGGCGGGTGGGTTGGCAGGCGCCGTGGCCCCGACGGTTGAGCTAACCATGCGCCGCCTGGGCTGGCCGCCAGGCTCTCAGGCAGAGACAGAACTCCAGGCCGAACCACCGCCCTTGGTTGCCTATCCCTTTGCCTGGTTCTGGGGCTTTCTGTTTGGTGGATTGCTCGCTGCCCTGGGCGCTGTGGTCGCCCGCATAGGTCGGGACTGATAGGACTGGACTGCGTATGGTTTCATCACGGGTAGCCATCTACCTCTTTGCTGGGGATAGCTTGACCGAAGGTGTCTATGGCGAGAGTTTTGTCGATCGGGCGGCCATGGCGCTCTACAAGGGTCAGTACGGCCTGAAGGGAGAAGCCGTCAACGCCGGACGGGGAGGCGATACAGTGACCGCCCTTCTGCGGCGGATCGACAGACCGCTGCATCGCTACCGACCCCGCTGGGTCATCCTGGCCATCGGTAGCAACGATGTGTGGATCCCCTGGTTGACTTCTCACAGCCTGGGTTGGCGCCTGTGGTCGTTATCCCGCCAGCTTCG
>JASFHU010000245.1:0-6533 GCA_050123055.1 Anaerolineae bacterium | reverse complement strand
GACTACCGGCAGGGGCTATTGCCGCTGATCGTGCCCCTGACGCTGCTCAAGCATCACCTGAACCGCTATCCGGTGCCCGATTGGGTGCACCAGCAGGTCTACCTCCATCCGTACCCCAAGGAGCTGATGCTGCGCAATCACGTATAGGTCCAACCTCTGTGGAGCCCTGAACGTGATGACGGACTTGCTGCTGCCCTGCCCGTTCTTCTCTGGTCTTGCCACGCGAGTTGCCGGAACGGTGGATTTGCTCAATGGGCGAGATGGTGATACAATGTTTGTGGATGCTGCAAATCGCCTGGCAGGAGATTTCCTATGGTTCAAATCACCCTTCTTGTTCTTGACCACAAGGGCGCGATGGGAGGCGCACGATGAAGGTTTGCATCGTCGGTGCCTCTGGGAAGCTTGGGAAGTACATGGTTCAGCACGCACTGGATCGGGACTATGAGGTGGTCGGCGTGTGCCGGGAGCGCAGCGTCCCAAAGCTCGACGACTTCAAGGACCGAATCACGGTCATTCCGGGAGCGACCAACGACCGCGAGGTGATCAAAAAGGCGGTAGCGGGGTGCGACGGGGTGCTTACCGTGCTGGTCCCGTGGGGCGCCCAGCAGTACTCCTCCGGCACAGCACAGGCGGTGCTGGACTATGCGCCTCCGGGCGCACGCCTCGTGTTTTCTTGCGGGTGGCACATCACGCGTGACGGCAAAGACGTCTACCCCCGAAAGACCGAATGGGCCGTACGCGCCGCTGCCTGGTTCGGGCGGCTCACTCGCACGGTTGAGATCGACGACCAGGTGGAAGCGTGCCGGCGGATCTTTGCCAGTGATACCCTGTGGACGGTCGTGCGCGGCAGCGACCTCGAAGAGGGCGAGAGCCAGGGCCTGCCCGTGTGGAGCCGCCACGTAGGCGATCCTATCCTGGAGAGCAATCTCACCCGCCGCGTGGACTTTGCACTCTTTATGGTAGAAGCCCTCACGAATGACGAGTTGATCCACGAAGCCCCGGCCATCGTCGGTTGCCAGACGCCCTCAGCGCTTGCGCACCAGCACTAGCTGGCCGGCGATGGGGAGCTGGACGCGGATCAATGACCGCCCGGCAGAAACTTGAGCTGTCAGGGCAGAAGGAGCACAATCCGATGAAGAAAACCGACCGTAACGCACTCATAGCCTTGCCAATTATCGTCCTCGTCGGTGCAGGTATCGCCTGGGCGGGCAGCCAGGGCGGAGCTACGGTGGCCGGTATTCCGGTTTTCGCCCTATGCGTGGCACTGGCCTTCCTGATCCAGTGGTTGGCCTTCGTCCCGGCCTTCCTGTTGCAGACCGAAAAGTTCCTGGACCTCACCGGCAGCATCACCTACATCCTGGTGGTGCTGATCGCGGTGCTGCTCAGCCCGGCGGTCGATGGGCGGGTGATCCTGCTGCTGGCCTTGGTGGTCATCTGGGCGGCCCGCCTGGGGACCTTTCTGTTCCGGCGCATCCAAGAGGCAGGGAAGGACGCCCGTTTCGATGAGATCAAGCCTTCCTTCTTCCGCTTCCTCAACTTTTGGACGATTCAGGGACTGTGGGTGACGATCACGGTGGGTGCAGCGCTGGCAGCCATCACCACGACCACGCGCCAGGGGTTGGACCTGTTTGCCCTGATCGGCTTTCTGATCTGGGTGCTGGGATTTGCGGTGGAAGCTGTGTCCGATGCCCAGAAAAACCGCTTCCGGGCGGACCCGGCCAACAGGGGCAAGTTCATTCAGACCGGGTTGTGGGCCTGGTCCCGCCACCCCAACTACTTTGGCGAGATCGTGCTCTGGATCGGGGTGGCGATCATTGCCCTGCCCGTGCTGCGGGGCTGGCAGTATCTCACGCTGATCTCGCCGGTGTTTGTCACGCTGCTGCTTACGCGGGTCAGCGGGGTGCCCATGCTGGAGAGACGGGCCGATGAAAAGTGGGGCGGCCAGGAGGACTATGAGGCCTATAAGGCACGCACCCCGGTGCTGATCCCTCGACCTCCGTCCTCAGCCGAACGGTAGGGAAACAGCCACCAGGGCGCGCTGCAATGCTGCCGCTGCCGTGACTTGAGCAAATGTGATGGCCTACCAGCCCATGGTTCCCGGCCCGCCCTTGAACGGTCCCACGATCTCGCTGGTGATCCAGCCGCCGTAAAAGTCGCCCGGCTGGGCCTGGACCCGCTCACCATCCACGTAACAGGCATCCATCTTGGCTGGATAGAAGGCCACGTGTCCCTGAATGGCCTCGTAGCCGGGCGTGGGGCGTGGGTAGAACCAGGCAGCATCCTCCACTCGCCGACTCCCAACGCTTAGGCTGTAGTAGCCGGCCTGCCCCTTCCATTCACACCAGGTGCGGCGACCTGCCTTGGTTAAGCATTCCATCCGGACATCCTGCGGCGGGATATAGTAGACGGGCGGGTGACTTGTCTCCAAAACCCGCTTCGCTCGGCGGGTGTCGGCGATCACCTCACCATTGAAAAAGACTTGCACATGCCGTGCCGTCTCTTCAACACGCGGCGGACGAGGATAGTCCCACACCGATTCCTGACTGGCTGCAGGCTCGGTCCGATTCTGGCCCATATCGAAACCTCCATGACTGTGGGCGTTGTAGCGCCACGAAATACTAGCCCTCCCAGGCTGCAAAAAGAAGACTGGCGTTGTGCCCGCCAAAGCCGAACGAGTTGGACAGCGCCGTGCGGGGGTGTGTCTCCCGCGCCTGGTTGGGCACATAGTCCAGGTCACAATCCGGATCCGGCGTCTCATAGTTGATGGTGGGATGGAGGACCCCTGTTTCCAGTGACTTGATGCTGGCCACTGCCTCCACAGCACCAGCCGCGCCCAGCAGGTGCCCGATCATCGATTTGGTCGAGCTGACTGGAAGAGCATCGGCATGCTCGCCAAACACCTGGCGGATAGCCCACGTCTCCATGGCGTCGTTGAGGGGCGTGCTGGTGCCATGTGCATTGACATAATCGATCTGCTCTGGCTCGAGGTGAGCATCGTCCAGGGCACGCGCCATCGAAAGGGCCGCGCCCGTCCCCTGTTCGTCGGGCGCGGTGATGTGAAAGGCGTCGGTGCTGGCGCCATAACCAACCAGCTCGGCATAGATCCGCGCCCCGCGCTCCCGCGCCTGGCTCAGACTTTCCAGGATCAGTACCCCAGCGCCCTCGCCCTGTACAAAACCATCTCGATGGGCGTCGAAGGGGCGGCTGGCCCTCTCAGGCTCGTTGTTCCGGCGCGAGATGGCCTGCATGTTGTTAAAGGCAGCCAGCGCCAGAGGGTGCATCCCCGCCTCGCTGCCGCCGCAGATCACCACGTTGGCGGTGCCCGTCCGTATCAGCCTGGTCGCCTCGCCGATGGCGTGGGCACCGGAAGCACAGGCCGAGACCGGCGACAGCGTCAGGCCGTGCAGACCATAGTCGATGGCGATCTCTCCTGCTGCCGCGTTTGACATCATCATCGGGATCAACAGGGGGCTGACCCGTCGCTCGCCTCTCTCTTTCAGAACGTCAGCGCCGTTCAGCAGGGTGGTGATGCCGCCGACCGCCGTGCCCAGCACCACAGCGCCCCTGCGACTCGGGACATTTTTCCCAAAGTCCAATCTGGCGTCAGCCACGGCCTCGTTCGCCGCGATGAGCGCCATCTGGGTGAAGCGATCGGTTCGCCTGGCCCGCTTAGGGCCGAGCAGCCGTCTCATGTCCAGGTCCTTGACCTCGGCCGCGATCTGTACGCCATGGCCGGTCGCGTCATAGGCCGAAATCGGTCCCACCCCCGACCGTCCGGCCGTCAATCCGTCCCAGTAGGTCGCTACATCGTTGCCCAGGGGGGTCACTGCCCCCAGCCCCGTGACTACCACTCGCTCGCCCATGATCCCCGCCCCCACCCTTTTCGCGTTGCTCAAGTGCGCGGTTCTCCCGCTTGGGTAACAAAACACGGTCGGCAGCAGAAAGATGCGATCTGAGAGTGAGTATCATCGTCGTTGCCCTGGTTCTCCATTGCTGCGGTTTATACCTCCGACCGATTTGACATTTAACGATATCCATGATACAATTATACTTAAGGTTCTAGGCAGGGACCCGTCCTGTGCTAGAGTCAATCCAGAGCGGAAAGGAAAAAGGCAAATGGCAACCAGCAATGTCGAAAAGATGAGGCAGTACATGTACCGGCAGTACGAGGTCGAGGAGGGCAGCGTAGCGGACAACATCTACGCGCTCTTTGCCGAGGACGCCGTGATCTACCGGGGTGAGGACGTGCTCTCGACCAAGGACCTCGTCCAGACAGCGACTCTCGTCCGGGAGACGCCGAAGAGCGAGCGCATCATGGAGTACTCCAACATCAGCGAGGACGGCGACACCATGACCTTCACCATGCGCGTCCGCTTCCGAAACCCGGAGACAGGCGAGTTAGCCGAGACTGAGAGCGACAACTGGGTCCGGTTCAATGGACAGGGCAAGGTGATCGAGAGCAGGGCAATGCCGAAGGGAGGTACAGAGGCATTTTCTCGTCTCAGCAATGCCGGAAAGCAGTAGTCAGCCACTAATCGGGCTTGTGCCCCGGCCGGGGCACAAGCCCGACGCTTGCATGCCGCAAGCCGCCCGTGCGGCAGAGTCACCGGCCCGCTGCATAGGTGGTACCCTTTTCTGCCGGGTAGAACGAGATCCTCTGAATTCTCTCTCCACTTGGTGCCTCGACGCATAGTCCGATGTTGGCCGCTGTCCTGCTCTTGAGCCCAGGTGTCCTCCGTCGACGAGCTCGGGATAGGTGTGTACAGGGTCATCAGGTTTCTTGTGCCTTTGTGTCGTCACAAACCTCCCCAGATCCGAGTTGCTCGAAGAACAGACCCATGATACAATGGGCTAGATTGATGCTGTTGGAGCATCGGAGGAGATCGCACCTTGCCAGGTGCGCGGCATCCTCAGATGCTCACGATCTTGGAGGTGAGCGTGACTAGATCCCAGCTTCTGAAACGAATTGACAGAGCCTGGCAAGCACTCCAAGAGTCCTACACCGGGCTGTCAGATGAAAAGTTGGTAGAACCTGGTGTCATGGGCGTTTGGTCGATCAAGGATACTATCGCCCACGTGACCTGGTGGGAGGAGGAAGCGCTGACCCATCTGCCGCTCATCCTGGCCGGTGGCAGACCACCCAGGTATTCCGTTGTATACGGCGGCATCGATGCCTTTAACGCCCAGATGGCGGAGCAGAAAGGGAAGCTGTCGCTCGTCGAGGTGCTGAAGGAGCGGGACGATACCCACCGCCGGCTCATCGACTATCTCCAGACTGTGCCGGAAGACCAGATCGCCACGGAAACGCGCTTCCGCCGTCGTCTGCGGCTCGACACCTACGGCCACTACCCAAAGCATACCGAGGCGATCCGGGAGTGGCAAGAACTGGATCAGAGAAAGGAATGACACCCGATGGGGATGAATGGCATGACCGTCATAGACCGGCCGGTTGATGTGGTGTACGACTATGTCATGGATGTTTCGAACGACGCCAACTGGCGCACCGGGGTTGAAGAGTCCGGATGGCAGTCAGACCACTCGCTCAGCGTTGGAGCAATTGGATATACCCTTGCCGGGAACCAACGGGCCGAGTGGCGAGTAGTCTCTTACGTTGCCGGTGAGAGTGTAGACTGGGAGTTTGTGAGCGGTCCACTCACCGGGCATGGCGGTTATCGCTTCGTACCTGCGGAGGGTGGCACACAGTTCACCCTGGTCGCTGACGTCGCACCAACTGGCTGGCTAAGGCTCCTGGGACCAGTATTCACCTGGGTGGGCCGGCGCCAAAATCAGCGGGATGTCGAGAAGCTGCGCGACATCCTCGAATCGACCCCCTGAATGGTGGGGCGCGCAGCGACTTTCCGAGGCAGGAGCCTCAATGCACAGCCCCCAGCACAATCGATCACTTTTCCGAGTTGCTGGAGATTCCTCGCCTGTCTGCCTGATTGCCGTGGTAGCCATCTTGTGCTAGACTTGTGGCAGAGTAGCATGCTTGCCTGATGTGGAAGGTATCGCTGTCCACCATGTGGGCCATTGACCGCTTTGCGAATCTGGGCCAGTTCTTTGCGACTGCTGGGGAGTTGGGCTTCCGGCGCTTTGAGCTCAACCACCAGGTCAACTCCCGCATGTTGCGCTCGGTTGAGCTGGATGGAGTTCGTGTGACCAGTGTCCACGCACCCTGCCCGGCCGACACTCCGGCAGCAACCGTCAAGGCCCGGAACTGGCTGGTTTCGTCGCCCGACGAGGAGGGACGGCGGCGGGGGGTGGTGGCCGTACAGCGGAGTATCGACCTGGCGCGGCAGGTAGGTGCTGGCCTCGTCGTGGTACACGCTGGCCGCGTTGACGTGGACGCGGCGCTCGAAGCCAGGCTGTGGGGCCTCTACGAAGCCGGGCAGGCAGGGACCGTCGAGTATACCTCTCTGAAAGCACGTCTGGTGGACGCTAGAGCCGAAAAAGCAGAGGCAAACCTGGCGGCCGCCCGTCGAAGCGTTGCCGAGCTGGCCGAACACGCTGCCCAGGCTGGCGTTCGCCTGGGG
>JASFHU010000244.1:0-6625 GCA_050123055.1 Anaerolineae bacterium | reverse complement strand
TAGCCCTGTTGCTCCAACAGGTCGCGGCGATAGTAGAGCAACCCCCCGTCAACGAGCCAGGGGAGTGCCACCAGTTGTCCATCCAGGGTATTGGCCTGGATGGTGGCCGGGAAAAACTCGTCCAGCTTGATCTGGTTGAGGCGGACATATTCGTCAAGGTGGACCAGCCAGCCATTGGCATCAAACTCGGCCAGCCAGGTCGGATCCAGGACGTATATGTCCCGGCTGGTGTCTCCCTGGCTGAGATAATCGACAAAGGTGTCATGACGTTTGCCCTCCCTACGGGACGCGCTAAAGACCGCCACCCGGATATCGGGGTTCTGCTCCTCAAAAAGCGCGATCTGCTCGTCGAGAATAGCCAATGTCCGGTCGTCAAAGCGGCCGGCAATGACAATGGTGGCGGGCATTTCAAAGGGTACGGTCACCGTTGGGGAGGGGCCGGCCAAAGATAGAGGTGGGTTAGGCGTCGCCGTTCCGCAGGCGGTGGTCAATCCGATGGATAGGATGACCAGGACAATCACAGTTGTCCATAACCTTACCTTTTTGGCCGCTATCGGACGCTGCTTAACCATGCGCGCAGCTACTTGATGGCTGGCATCGCGGTCCAGTCGTAGCCTATCTCCGCGTCGTCGTGGGGGATGCGGCCCTCGTCAGCCGGGTTGTAGGTGTGGGATGTGATGTAGAAGAGATGCGCCGGCCCGCCAATGGCCTTGCATCCGTGCGCCACGCCTGGAGGGATCTTGATCACCTGGGCAGGGTGGTTGTCGCCCAGAAAGAACTCCATCAACCGGCCGTGGGTGGGTGAGTCGGGCCGCGTGTCATAGAGGGCTACCTTGAGCGTGCCGATGGCAACGTACCACCAGTCGGTCTGCTTTTGGTGGACATGCCATGCCTTGGCGGTACCAGGATGCATCAATGAATGGCTCCACTGGCCGAACCCAGCCTGGAAAAAGTTGTCCGTCACGCGGATGATCTCGCGAAAAAACCCACGTTCGTCGGTGTGGGTCACCAATTCCTTCAGAGCAACGCCTGCGATCATGTTGCCTCCGGGCTAGATCAATCGGTCTATCATCATCCCGGTGAACACCAGGGCCAGGTAGACGCTGGATAGCTTGAACATCAACCAGGCGTTGCGCTCCGTGGGCCGCAGGTAGAGATAGACATGTCCGACCAACGAGACGATGCCTCCCAGGATGGCGACGGTGAAGTAGATGACGCCAAAATCGCCCACGAAGCCGAGCAAAAGCGACTCGGCCACCATCAACACTACGCTCATCACGATCAGGTTGACGGCGCGTTTCAGGTTGGTGACCACCGGCAGCATGGGCACGTTAGCCCGGGCATAGTCCTCCCGGTAACGGATAGCCAGGTTCCAGATGTGGTTGGGCGTCCAGGTGATCACCAATAGGCCGATCAGCACCGCTGTCCAGGTGACGTTGCCCTGGACCACCGCCCAACCAAAGAGGGCTGGCATTCCGCCGCTGATAGACCCAAGCAGGATGTTGGTGCAAGAGCGGCGTTTGGCCAGCATGCTATAGACAACGACATTGTCAAAAAGCCCCAGGAACATCCAAAGGGCCGCCAAAGGGTTGAACAAGAATGAAAGACCCATGGCCACGGCTGCCAGAAAGAGACCCCAGACCAATGCCTTTTCAGGGGGACTTATCCGCTTGCCCGGCAGGGGACGGCCCTTGGTGCGGTCCATGAGGGCGTCGATGTCGCGATCAAGGTAGCAGGTGAGCGTGTCCGCCGCAGCGCAGCCGGCGGTGATGGCTATCAAGGCCAGAACCCAGCCGCCGAGGGACAGACCGCCTACCCCGCCTGCGGCGACCATGGAACCCACACAGGTAAAGACCAGCAGCGCGACTGTGCTGGGTTTGGTGACTTCGATGTACTTCCAGACCCTGTCTCGCCAGCGTCCGGCCGGCTGAGCCGAAGACAGAGAGGTTGCCTCTGTGCTTTCGTCGAGCATGGCCAATCCTCCTTTGACCGCGCCATTATAACGGAAAAGCCTGGCATGGTCAACTGGGAAGGCGCTTGCGATTTTGACAAAGCCCTTTTCCTTGTGATAGAATGGACCCGCCGTGAAAGAACGCATGCGCAACGAGGTGCAATGACCACGATCCGGGTTCTGCTGGCAGATGATCATGCGGTGGTACGGGACGGACTCAGGGCTTTGCTGGACGAAAGCAAAGACATCGAAGTGGTGGCTGTGGCTGCCGACGGTTTGGAGACCGTGCGTCAAGCCAGGGAGCTCAAGCCCGATGTAGTTATCATGGACATTGGCATGCCCCATCTCAATGGCATCGAGGCCACGCGCCGTGTGTTGCGCGACTGTCCCGAGTGCCGCGTATTGATCCTCAGCCAACATGAGGATGCCGACCACATCCTCAATGCGATCTGGGCCGGCGCCAGCGGATACGTGCTAAAGCGCGATGCGGGCGCCGAGCTGGCGGATGGCATCCGGGCTGTTCACAAGTGGAAAGCCGTACTGCATCCTGTTGCCGCAAGGGTCCTGCTGGATGCCCATTTGGAATGCGAATGTGCGCAGCGAATAGACAGCTACGAGCGTCTCACCGACCGGGAGCGCGAGATCTTGATCCTGGTCGCGGAAGGCTACAGAAATCCGCAGATTGCCGAGATGCTGCACGTCAGCCCCAAGACGGTGGATGGCCATCGAACACGGTTGATGTCCAAATTGGACCTCCACGATCGGACCGAGGTGGTCAAGTACGCCCTGCGAAAGCAGTTGATCGAGTTGTGAGCTGACCACCTGGAGTCCAGTATTTGTTATGTTTTTCACAATTTTGATTGTGCCTGCCCCCAAAAACTGAGGTTGTTACCCTATTCACAAATGGGCCAGGATATGCTATAATGGATTGGTCTGGGGACAGAGGTGTGCCCAGGCCAAATTACGGTCTCCGAGCCTGGGCGCCTACAAGGCCGGCCTGCAGGGCAGGAAGGCTCAATGGCGTCAGGCCGACAGGGTACGGCTGGAAACGGCTGTGCCTCCCGGATTGGAAAGGGGATCGATGGCCGGTGCGTCTGACCGGCCGTCTATCCCCTTTTTTGAAGAGATAGAAGGGTGGGAGAGGGAAGGGGGTGGTAGGTACAGACTTTTGTATTTGGGCTCTGTAAATCACGAGGAGGTGTGAAAACACTATGGAGCTATCGCGAAGAGATTTTCTAAAGCTGTCCGGAGCGAGTGCAGGTGGGCTCATGTTGCCCGCGAGCTTTGCTGCGACAGTGGCGGCTGGGGAGGTGACAGCGTATCCTCTCCACAAGCCGGTGGGCGAAACCCCCACCATCTGTCCCTACTGTGCGGTCGGGTGCGGCATGGTGGTCGGGACGAATGCCGGCAAAGTGGTGAATATCGAGGGCGACCCGGACCATCCCATCAGCCAAGGATCGCTGTGCAGCAAGGGCGGCACCTTGCGCGAGCTGGCAAACACAGACCAGCGTGTGACCAAGCCCAAGTACCGCGCTCCCAATTCGGACAAGTGGGAGGACGTGGAGTGGGACTGGGCACTGGACCAGATTGCCCGCAAGTTCAAGGATACCCGCGATGCGAACTTTATCGAGACCGATAGCCAGGGCCGCCTGGTGAACCGCCTGGAGGCTGTGGCCCACGTGGGCAGCGCGGCGCTTGACAACGAAGAGTGCTCGATTCTGGTCAAGATGATGCGCGCCCTGGGCTTGGTGTACATCGAGCACCAGGCCCGCATATGACACTCCGCAACCGTCGCCAGTTTGGCGGAAAGTTTCGGACGCGGAGCCATGACCAATCACTGGAATGACATCGCCAACGCCGATGCCATCCTCATTATGGGTTCCAACGCCGCCGAGAACCACCCCATCGGCTTCAAGTACGTGACCAAGGCGCTGGAAAAGGGCGGCACGCTGATCAGCGTGGACCCCCGCTTTACGCGAACTTCGTCCAAGGCCGACATCTATGCCCGGGTGCGCCCCGGCTCGGATATCGCCTTCCTGGGCGGCATGATCAAGTACATCATCGACAACAACCTCTGGCACGACGACTATGTCAAAAGCCACACCAACGCTACCTGTCTGATCCACCCCGATTTTCAACTGCCGGGCGACAACGATGGCGTGTTTTCCGGGTTGGACGCAGCCAATCGGGTCTATGACAAGTCGACCTGGACCTACCAGACCGACGCCGACGGCATCCCGCTCAAGGATATGACGTTGCAAGACCCGCAGTGTGTCTTCCAATTGCTGAAAAAGCATTACAGCCGCTACACGCCGGATGTGGTCTCTGAGATCACCGGCACGCCCGAGGCCGACCTGATGAAGGTCTACGAGGTTTATGCCTCCACCGGCGCGCCGGATCGGGTGGGGACCATGATGTATGCCATGGGCTGGACGCAACACACCTATGGCACTCAGGTGATCCGCACCGGGGCCATGATCCAGCTCTTGTTGGGCAACATCGGGCGGGCCGGCGGCGGCGTGAACGCGCTGCGCGGCGAGAGCAACGTACAGGGTTCCACCGACCACTGCATCCTCTTCCACATTCTGCCCGGCTATCTGGCGCCGCCCATCGCCTCGGACACGACGCTGCAAGCGCACCTGGACCGGCGGTTGGCCGCCTTTGCCACCACCGATCCCAAGAGCGCGAGTTGGTGGCTGAACTATCCCAAGTACTATGTCAGCCTGTTGAAGGCCTGGTACATGGACAACGCCACCGCCGAGAACGAGTTTGGCTACCAGTGGCTGCCCAAGTTGGACGGGGCCTACTCCTGGCTGGCCATGTTCGAGGCGATGAACCTGGGCAAGGTCAAGGGTTTTTTCGCCTGGGGTCAGAACCCCATCGTCGGCGGGGCCAACGCCAACCTGGTAGGCCAGGCCTTGGGCAAGCTGGACTGGATGGTCGCCGTCAACCTATGGGACCTGGAGACGGCCAACTTTTGGAACCGACCGGGGACCAATCCGGCGGACATTGGCACCGAGGTGTTCTTCCTGCCCTGCGCTGCCTCTTTTGAAAAGGAGGGCAGCGTCACCAACAGCGGCCGCTGGGGCCAGTGGCGCTGGAAGGCCGTCGAGCCGCTGGGCGATTCCAAGCCTGACAGCTGGATCACGAACCAACTGATGAACCGCATCCGCGCGCTGTACGAGACCGAGGGCGGCCCCAATGCCGACGCCATCACAAAGCTGTACTGGGACTATGGCGATGGCGAGGTGGACAGCCACTTTGTGGCCAAGGAGATCAATGGCTGGTTCACCGACGACGTGTACGACGACGACGGGAACCTGGTGGGTCGCAAGGGCGACCTGGTACCCAGCTTTGGTGTCTTGAGGGCTGACGGCAGCACCTGCTCGGCCAACTGGCTCTATAGTGGTTCTTACACCGAGGCCGGCAACCAGATGGCCCGCCGCGATAACAGGGACTATCACCCGGCCGGCATTGGCCTTTACAGCAATTGGTCCTGGTGCTGGCCCGTGAACAGGCGGATCATCTACAACCGCGCCTCGTGCGATACCAGCGGTCAACCCTACGACCCCGATCGTTTCGTGGTGCGCTGGACCGGTGAAAAGTGGGAGGGCGACGTGCCCGACGGCGGTTGGGCGCCGGCGGACAGGTATGCCTTTATCATGAAGCCCGATGGTCTGGCTCACATCTTTGGCACTGGCCTGGCCGATGGCCCTTTCCCCGAGCACTATGAGCCGTGGGAGAGCCCTCTGTCGATTACGGGCAACCCGCTGGGGCACGGCCAAAAGTACAACCCCGTCCACTGGCAGCCCACAGATGACCAGGAAATCCTATTCACCGCGGGCGAGCGGGCCGAGTACCCCATCATCGGCACCACCTACCGCGTCTCGGAGCACTGGCAGAGCGGGGCCATGACCCGCAACCTGTCCTGGCTGGCCGAGCTTCAGCCCGAGATGTTTGTGGAGATGAGCAAGGAATTGGCCGAGGATCTGAGCATCAAGAACGGCGAAAAGGTCAAGGTCAAGTCCCAGCGCGGCGAGTTGGAGGCCGTGGCTATCGTCACCCCGCGCGTCCAGCGCTTTGACGTTGGCGGCGAGAAACTGGACGTGGTCGGCTTGCCCTGGCACTGGGGCTTCAAGGGCCTGGTAACGGGCGGCAGCGCCAACATCCTGACGCCAGCCGTCGGCGATGCCAATACGGCCATCCCCGAGACCAAGGCGTTCCTGTGCAAGGTTGAAAAGGTATAGAAAGGCGGTGACAACAATGGCAACAGACGTCAAGTCTGCAGCATTGCTCCTGGACTTAGGAAAGTGCACTGCTTGCCGTGGCTGTCAGGCCGCCTGCAAGCAGTGGAACGACCTGCCGGGCGAAGAGACCCAGAACTGGGGCTCCTACCAGAATCCGGCCGACCTGTCGTACGATACCTATACGTTGATTCACTTTGATGAACACGAGCACGAGGATGGCTCGCTAACCTGGCTCTTTCTGAACCAACGTTGCCTGCATTGCACTGATGCGGCGTGCGTGGATGTCTGCCCCACGGGGGCACTGGCCTACAACGAGATGGGCTTTGTCTCCTTCGAGGAGGAAAAGTGTAACGGCTGCGGCTACTGCAGCCAGTACTGCCCCTTCGGTATCCCCCGTCTAGGTCAGGTAAACACCATCAGTGGCGAA
>JASFHU010000243.1:0-6626 GCA_050123055.1 Anaerolineae bacterium | reverse complement strand
GGGAACGTTGCCCAAAAAGATGTAGATGTGTGGATCTGCATCGATGCCAGGGCTCCACTCGCTGCCGAAAACCCGGCGATTGGTGGGATAGGTATCGTTTTCAAAGTTGCGGGCTGACCGTTCCAGGTCTCGCTGGGGGACTTGATAGCCCTCCTCGATCCACCAATAAGCGTGCGGGGTTTCGTATTGCAGGACGGCCGTTGTGGTGAAGAAGGAGTTGGAGTCTACGTTGTGGAGCCAGAAGGTTTCTCTCTCGCCAAGCTGCCGGCTGCGCGGCGTGGCGGGTTCTGTCGCGACGTCTGTGATAGATGCACCCTGCAAGCGGCGGGCCAGATCCAGCAGATCCCGGTCAGGCAGCGGGGTCTGTTCGACGTCCTGGGCAGTCTGCAGCTCGGCAGCCAAGGGCGGGCGAAGAATGAGGGTTGGCACCGTGACCGGTTCCTGGATGGTGGGGATGGCGGAACTCTGGCTGGCCTGTAAGGTATTGGTACGCCGCAACAGGATGCCAGAAACGCCGCAGATGGCCAGATAGAAGCAGAGTATGGCCAACACTGCAATGCTCAAGGGGATCAGCCAGTGGTTTCGGTTCACAGCGTTTGCCTTCAGGGCGGCCCGGAGCCGGGCCGCGCAATCTCCAAAAAGGGGCGCAGGGCCTTTGCGATTGAAAGGCCCTGTATCTCAAGGCAGCGGAGCCCTCGGTCTTTAGTCAATGGGGTTCTTGGAGATCATAAAGTCGCAGGAAGGATCGCCCCTGGCGATGCAGGCTACCTCAGCCGTTTTGAACCTGAGACCCCCTGTGCCCCAATTCAGGGCTTCGAGGATGATGCCCATGGCAGCGTGGCAAACTGGCGAGTCGGCATGCCGATTCCAGCAGACGGGACAGCGCTCGATAATGTAGAGGAAGTGATCCTCTTTTTCTTGCACGTAGCTGATCTGATCGCTCGTGGTGGAGAATGTTTTGGCCATCGCTCCCAGCCCCACCTTCATCCTGAGTTTGAGAGGGAGCAAACGAAAGGTCCTGTCGGCAACCCCGGCCATGGCACCAAAGTTCTTTAGCCCCTGGTCAAAGGCTTTGCGGCCTGCACGGAGAGCCAGGGCCCGGCCCCCCCGCGGACCATACATCGATTCCATGGCTTCGTTCAGGTGGGTAAAGTCGGCAAAGTCGAAAGCCTTGGACAGGTTGCCTGGGGGATAGTTGTCGATCAGGTGTTCCATGTGGGCCATGTTCAGGAGCGCCTTAGTGCCGTTGGAGCCCATGACCTCTTCGATGGCGTCCAAGTAGATCTTGGCGATCAAATTCGGATAGTAGTAGCCGCTCTTTTCGTATTGGGTTTCGGTCAAGTTGCGTACCTCCTCGCTGGGCGCTGGTTGGACGGTGTCGGCGGCCAGCATGCCAGGTTGCTGTGGTGGAGTCATCGGCAGCTATCCCTCCCGGTTAACCTGTGGCAGGCGCAAACAAGGCGTCTACCTCTTCTTCTGTCAGTGATTCCTGCAACTCGAGCTGCTGAGCCAGTTTGTCCAGGATGTCACGGTGGACGGACATCACCTCCAAGGCGCGGCTGTAGGCATTGCTTATTACCTGGCGCACCTCGGTGTCGATCTTGCGGGCAACAGATTCGCTGTAGTTACGATGCTCTGCGATGCTCCGTCCCAGGAAGACCATCTCCTCCCGTTCGCCATAGGTCATGGGTCCAAGATCGTCGCTCATCCCGTATTCCATGATCATCTTGCGGGCGATTTCGGTCGCACGCTCCAGATCGTTGCTGGCGCCGGTGGTGATGCGGTTGAATACGACCTCTTCAGCCGCCCGTCCGCCGAGCATGGTCACGAGCTCGGCCTCGAACTTGGTGCGGTTGGTCAGATACCGATCCTCGTCAGGCAAAATCAGCGTGTAGCCGCCGGCCATGCCACGGGGGATGATGGTGACCTTGCGGACCTTGTCGGCATGTGGCGTTTTGGCTGCCGCCAGTGCGTGACCCGCCTCGTGATAGGCAACCACTTCCTTTTCCTCTTCGGTAATGACCCGGCTTCTGCGCTCGGGACCGGCGATCACGCGCTCAACAGCCTCCTGAAATTCCGACTGGTCGATGGTCTTTTTGTTGCGGCGAGCCGCCAGGATGGCTGCTTCGTTGACCAGGCTTTCGATGTCGGCGCCTACGAACCCCGGGGTCTGGCGGGCCAGGGCCTCGAGGTCGACATCCCGGCCCAACGGCTTGCCCCGAACGTGGACCTGAAGGATCTTGTGCCGGCCAGCCATGTCGGGACGGTCCAGGACCACGCGACGGTCGAAGCGGCCGGGCCGCAGAAGGGCGGGGTCCAGGATGTCCGGCCGGTTGGTGGCGGCAACGACGATGACGTTGGTGTCGGTATCAAAGCCATCCATCTCGACAAGGATCTGGTTGAGGGTCTGTTCTCGTTCGTCGTGGGAACCGCCGAGTCCAGCACCGCGATGGCGGCCTACGGCGTCGATCTCGTCTACAAAGACGATGCAGGGCGAATTTCGCTTGGCCTGCTCAAACAGGTCCCGTACGCGACTGGCGCCGACTCCGACAAACATCTCGACGAACTCTGAGCCCGAGATCGAGAAAAAGGGAACGCCCGCTTCGCCCGAGACGGCTTTGGCCATCAGGGTTTTGCCCGTACCAGGAGCTCCCATGAGGATGACGCCTTTGGGGATTCGGGCGCCCAGGGCGATGAACTTTTGTGGCTCTTTAAGGAACTCGACGACCTCGCTGAGCTCCTGCTTGGCCTCCTCGACACCTGCTACGTCATCGAAGGTAACGGTCGGCTTTTCGCCGGTAAACATGCGAGCCTTGCTCTTGCCAAAGGACATGGCCTGATTTCCACTGCTCTGGGCTTGTCGAAAGATGACGAGAAAGAAAGCACTGATCAGAATGAGGGGTAATATCCAGCTGAGAATCCCCAGCCAATTAAAGAGACCACTGGGGGAGGCCACTTCAACCTCGATCTGGCTCAGTAGCTCGGGGCCAACGCCCAGGTTACCCAGAGAATTGACCAGGCTGGTATCGCTCTCTTTGTAGGCTGTTGCCTGGCCTGCATCTATCCGCTCGATCTCCAGGGTGTCGCCCTCGATGGTGATCTTGGCAATCCGGCCATCTTTGATCTGTGTGGCCAGTTCCTGCAAAGAGATGACGTCTGGCTGCGGCTGGCGCAGCGCCAACTGGTTGTAGAGAAAGACCGCCACCAGAACGGCAAGAACGAAATAGATTGCCCAACGCATTAGATTCCTTGTATCCAACTTGACCTCCGCTTCTACCCAGCTGGTAGTCTAGCATAGAGGTAGTCCCGTGTCAAGTAAGCTGCTTCACTTTAGTATCGTTGCCACGAATTGCACGAATTACAGGAAGGGGGCCATTCGTTTCTTTCAGGATTCGTTGCTGTGTTTGCCTGGGTTGTGGTTAATTGTGCCTGGAGAGCTACTTGACAAATTCTCAAACTAGGGTATAATACGCCGCAAGTTGATATGCAAAGGCTGAGACGGAGAGGAGTAAGCGGGAGGCAGCCTGCAGGGAGGTGGGGTCACAGACTGGAAGCCCCGCCAGGAGAGAACCCGCTGAAGTTCGCTCCCGAGCCGACGGGTGAAATACGAGCCGCTATTGTGTAGACTAGTCCGCTCCGGTGGCCCACCGTTACAGGGGCAGCTGATCGCGGCATGTGTATGACCGCCGTCGGTGGTGTGAGTGGGCTGGCAAGTGCCGGCCAAACAGGGTGGTATCGCGGGAGTGATGCGCTCTCGTCCCTGATGGGGCGAGGGCGTTTTGTTTGTACGGTCGATAGAAGTTGGTGGTGATCATCGCACCTGTGGCGGTGGTGGTCTCAAGATAGATGGTAGAACGCGAACGTGGAGGCTCTATGCTCGAACAACTGGAAAGATTGGAACAAGAGGCTGAGCAGGCACTGCAGAGCGTTAATGATGACAATGCTTTGTCAGCGTGGCGCAACGCCTATCTGGGTCGCAGGGGAAAGGCCACGGAGGCGGTTAAGGCCCTGGGGGGCTTGCCGCGCGAGGAGCGCCCGGCCTATGGTCGCCGTGTCAACCAGGTTAAGCAAGCCCTCGAGGCAGCCTATCAGGCCAAGGCTGATGAGCTCAAAAAGCAGGCGCAAGCCCAGACATTGGTCGTTGACCAGGTGGACGTGAGTCTGCCTGGTCGCCCTCCACATCCGGGACGCCTTCATCCTGCGACCCGCACGCTGCGCGAGATCTATGCCATTTTTGCCGAGATGGGGTTTCAGGTCTACCGCAGCCGCGACGTTGAGACGGACGACATGAATTTCACCCTGCTCAACATGCCACCGCACCACCCGGCCCGCGACATGTGGGACACCTTCTATACCGTGACGCCGGGGGTGATCCTGCGTACCCATACGTCTCCAGGCCAGATTCGCGCCATGCGCCAGTACTATCCGGAGCCGATCCGTGTGATCCTGCCAGGCATGTGCTACCGTTACGAACAGATCACGGCCCGTTCTGAGATCATGTTCAACCAGGTGGAGGGGCTGGCAGTCGGCAAGGACATCACCATGGCCGATCTCAAGGGCACGATTGTCGATTTTGCGCGACGCATCTTTGGTGCTGGCAGACAGGTACGCTTTAGGGCCAGCCATTTCCCGTTCACGGAACCGAGCGCTGAAGTGGATATGGACTGCATTCTGTGCGATGGGGTGGGTTGCCGGGTGTGCAAATACACTGGCTGGCTGGAGATTATGGGCTGTGGCATGGTCCATCCCGTCGTGTTAGAAAACGGCGGCTACGATCCGGAGCGATACTCCGGTTTTGCCTTTGGCATGGGACCGGAACGGATCGCCATGCTCAAGCATGGGATTGAGGACATTCGCTACTTCTGGGGGAATGATCTACGGTTCTTGGAGCAGTTTGGCTAAGGCAGGCCGGGAGGCTTGATGCGAGCGAGACAGATTGGGTTACGAATCCCAATCGAATACCTGGCCGGAGTTACGCAAGCATTCACCTTTGCCAGTGGGATCGGGGCTGTGTGAGCGAACAGTGGGCTGGGGGGGGCTTGCTGTATGCGCTCCGATCCCTACTGGTCTTGTGCCCCAATCGGGTAAATAGGAGGTCTGCTATGCTGCAAACTCTACAAAGGCTAGAACGCGAAGCTTTAGATGGACTGGACGCCGCTAACTCGAAAGAGGGGCTGGACGAATGGCGCAGCAGGTACCTGGGCCGAGGGGGCGAACTGACCAGCTTGCTCAGGAGTTTGGGCTCGCTGCCTGCTGAGCAGCGACCTGTTATGGGAAGGCGGGCGAACGAGCTGAAACGCCAACTGCAGGTGGGCCTGGAGATGAGGCTTGAGGCCCTTCAAACGGCGCCAAAGGAAGAATCCGTGGATGTGAGTCTCCCGGGCAGACTGGCAGGAGCAGGGCGACTGCATCCCATCACGGCTACGATCCGGCGGATGAGGGCTGCCTTTGGGCAGATGGGCTTTCAAGTTTACGCTGGACCTGATGTGGAGACGGATGCGCACAACTTTACGCTGCTGAATTTTCCGCCCTTCCATCCGGCACGCGATAGTCACGACACGTTTCATACCACCCAGCCGGACGTCCTGTTGCGTACCCATACGTCGCCGGCACAGATCCGGGTGATGCAAGAGACGGGCGCGCCGGTCCGGGCCGTGGTCCCGGGCGCGTGCTACCGCCACGACCAGCCGGACGCGTCGCACAACTTTATGTTCTACCAGATGGAGGGCTTTGCCGTCGGCCTGGGGATCTGCATGAGTGACTTGCTTGGGGCAATCACTGGCCTGGCACAGAGGTTGTTCGGCCAGGAGAGCCGGCTTCGGTTCAGAGGGCACTATTTCCCTTTCACCGAGCCGAGCATCGAGACCGATCTACGATGCACTGTGTGCGGTGGCTCAGGCTGCCGGTTGTGCAAGGGCAGTGGCTGGGTGGAGATCATTCCGGGCGGCATGATTCACCCCGGCGTGCTCCGCAACGGCGGCATTGACCCGACTCGTTACAGTGGCTTTGCCTTCGGTGCGGGCATAGACCGCATTGCAGCCCTGTGGCATCGGATTCCTGATATCCGGCTTTTGTACGACAATGACACGCGGTTCCTGGCCCAGTTCTAGGACGGGAACTTTGGGACAAGCTTGCACAGGAGATGCAGAGGATGAAAGTACCGATAAGCTGGCTAAGAGAATATGTAGACATAACCATTCCACTGGACGATCTGGCTGAGCGCTTGACGCTGGCCGGTCTCGAGGTGGGGGCAATTGAGCAGATTGGGGATTGGTGGGACCGTGAAAAGATGGTCGTGGGTGAGGTGGTGGAGGTCCGGCCGCATCCCAATGCCGACCGCCTTGTACTGGTCGACGTGGCCTACGGTGGGGAGGAGCTTGAACAGTGCGTCACTGGGGCGCCCAACCTGTTCCCATACAAGGGAGCCGGCCCGGTGAGTCTAAAGGTTGCCTTTGCCATGGAGGGGGCTGAGCTCTACGATGGGCACAAGGAGGGCTTTGTCAAGGCCAGGCTTAAGCGGACCAAGATACGGGGCATTCCTTCGCGGGCGATGGTCTGTTCGGAAAAGGAGCTGGGCATCTCGGAGGAGCATGAGGGGATCATGTTTCTACAGGACGATGCACCGG
>JASFHU010000242.1:0-6628 GCA_050123055.1 Anaerolineae bacterium | reverse complement strand
CTTCCTCGCGCAGAGCCAGAGGCTCTACGATGGCATCGACGAGATCATGCAGCGACTCGGCTTTACCGGCCGTGTCAGTGGGCTGGGAGCAAGATTCTCCTTCCTGTTCGGTCCGCCCGCCGAGAGAGAGGTCCGAAACTATCACGACCTCATCGACAACCAATGGTCGCTGTTCCATCGATTCTGCATGGCTTGCCTGCGCCACGGTGTTTACCTCCACACGATGTGGCATCATGGTCTTTCGATGGCACATTCCCAACAGGACGTGGACCGCGCGCTGGATGGCATCGAAGCCGCGCTCAGGGATGTAATGGCTGAAGGACTAGATGGGTCCTAGGCACAGGAGAGAGTCTATGAAAGCTGTTGTGCTCTATGACAAGAGCGACAAGTCGGTCGAGATCCGCGATGTGCCGGTACCCACCATCGGCCCCGAGGAATGCCTGGTTGAGGTCAAGTATTGCGGCATCTGCGGCAGCGAGCCACACATGTATCACGGCCAGCTCACCCTCCTCGCCCGCCCCCCAGTGATCCTGGGCCACGAATGGTCGGGAGAGATTGTGAGCGTGGGCGAGCGAGTTACGGGCTTTGCCGTTGGCGACCGCGTGACCTGCGAAACGGCTGCCGAAACCTGTGGCACCTGTGCCCTTTGCCGTTCAGGTGCCTACAACGTCTGCCCGGAACGTCGCGCCTTTGGCTTTGCCGTGGACGGGGCGTTTACCAAGTTTGTCCGAGCCAGGTTTCACCGGCTCCACCACATACCCGAGGGTGTGAGCTACGAGGCCGCCGCGATGACAGAACCGATCTGTGTGGCCTACAACGCCGTGGCCGAAAAGAGCCGCATCCATCCGGGTGACACTGTGGTCATTATCGGCCCTGGACCCGTGGGTCTCTTTTCACTCCAGGTCGCCAAGCTGTCAGGCGCTGGGACTGTAGTTGTCACTGGGACCAAGCGAGATGCTGCCCGGCTCGACCTGGCAAGAAGGCTTGGCGCTGATATCACCGTCGACGTCAGTGAGCAGGACCCCGTGGACGTCGTCCGCGGGGTCGGCGATGGCCTTGGGGCGCATCTGGTGATCGACGCCGCTGGGGTGCCACCAGCCATCCAGCAATCACTGCAGGTCGTCCGCCAGAACGGTCAAGTCACCAAAGTGGGCTGGTCCTTGCAGCCCGTCAATTTGACGCTGGACGAGATTGTGGCCAAGGTGATCACCTATCAAGGCGCCTTCAGCCACACCTGGACCACCTGGGAAACCTGTCTGGAGCTGATGTGCTTGGGCAAGATCGAAACGGCACCCCTGATCAGCGACGTCTGGCCCATCACACGCTGGGAAGAGGCGTTCCACAGGCTTGAAGCGCTCACAGCCCACAAGATTCTGCTTCATCCGGAGGATTGATCCACAGACCGCCAGAGGACCGGGACGGGACTTGTGGCCCGGGTAGGCTCTGTGGCCCGAGCGGTCCATAAGACCCGTCGGCTGGATGGTACACGTTGGCCTGGGTTGCGGCCGCAGGAGCCGTCCCAGCTATTTGATCGATTGTGAGAGGGAGGCAAGTGCATGGTGGATGATCTCAAACTGGCCGATCTCGAGGCAACCGCCCGCGAGTTACGCTACCATATCGTCAGAATGATGGGCGCAGACAAGCCCCATCACTTCGGAGGCTCTCTGTCCATCGTAGAGCTGGTCACCGCACTGTACTTCTACAAGATGCGCTATCAGCCAGCCGACCCCCGCTGGGAGGGCCGCGATCGCTTTGTGATGAGCAAGGGGCACACGGTCCCGGCCCAATATGCCGCCCTTGCCAAGCTGGGAGTCCTTCCGCTAGAAGACTTGCCCAGCTTGAAGCAGTTGGGCAGCGTCTTGCAGGGCCATCCCAACGCCTGTATGACACCCGGCCTTGAGGCTTGCACAGGTTCGTTGGGGCAGGGACTATCCTTTGCCAATGGCGTCGCCATGGCAGCCCGGATCCGGCGCCTTGACATTCGGGTCTACTGCCTCCTGGGCGATGGCGAGCTGCAGGAGGGCCAGGTCTGGGAGGCCGCCATGGGCAGCGTAACACACAGGCTCGACAGCCTCTGTGCGATGGTCGATCGAAATGGGCTCAAGAGCCAGGGCGTGGTGGATGAAGCCAAGCTGCTCGAACCTCTGGCCCAAAAGTGGAAGGCATTCGGCTGGCAGACCATCACCGTGGATGGGCACGACCTGCGGCAGATCTGTGATGCCCTCGACCTGGCCGAAACCATCAAAGGGAAGCCCACAGTGATCATCGCCAAGACGGTCAAGGGTAAGGGGGTCCAGTTCATGGAAGGCCAGTTCCAGTTCCACAATGCCCCCATCACCAAGGCGCAGTGGGAGGAGGCAATGCAGAGTTTGGCCTCGGACCGGGAGGTGGCACGATGAAGTGGATGCTTGGCGAGCGGGTGGAAACGCGCGATGCGTATGGCGAGGCGCTGCTGGAGCTAGGCAGACAGCACCAGGATGTCGCGGTATTGGACTCTGATCTCCAACGGTCGAACAAAACGTACGACTTTGGCCAGGCCTACCCGGAAAGGTTCTTCGACATGGGCATCGCCGAGGCGGACATGGTCTGCACCGCAGCCGGCATGGCAGCGACCGGCATGACGGTGTTTGCCACGTCCTTTGCCATGTTTGTCCCCGGCCGGGCCTACGATCAGATCAGGCTCCAACTCAGCTATGCTCAGGAGAACGTCAAGATCGTTGGAGTCAGCGCTGGCCTTACCCAGGGGCCCGATGGAGCCACCCATCAGTCCCTCGACGACGTTGCCCTGACTCGAATGCTGCCCGGCATGACCGTGCTGGTTCCCGCCGACGCCACCGAGGCCTACCAAGCTGTGTTGGCAGCCGCCGAGATCACCACGCCGGTCTACATACGGCTGGGCCGGTACCCGACCCCGGTGATCTTTGGCCAGGATTACCGCTTTGAGATCGGCGCGGTTCCGACCCTGCGCCGGGGTGAGCATCTGGTCATCTTTGCCACAGGTATCATGACAGCTCTGGCCCTAGACACCTGCGAGATCCTCGCCGAGTCCGGATTCGAGGCAGCCGTGCTGAATGTGCCCACCATCAAGCCCTTGAACCGAAGGGCGATCCTGGATGCGGCCGCGGGCAAAAAACTCAGCGTGACCATGGAAGAACACTGGATCAGTGGTGGACTGGGCAGCGCCGTAGCTGAGACACTGGCTGAGGTTCGCGGCACACCGCCCCTGCTCCGAATCGGCGTGCAAGACAGGTTTGGGCAATCGGCTACAGCCGACGAACTGCTGGAGCACTATGGACTCACGCCTGCCAAGATGGCAGAAACCATCTTGGAGAGGCTCCCCTTGTAACCACTAGATTTACCAGGCTCCTGTGCGACGAGGAGATAACAATTCAGCCGGGGCTGAGACCTGATCTCAGTCCTGGCTTGATCTTGGTGTGAGGCACCCGCGCAGGCCCGGACAGGCGATCCTCCTGGCCCCGAGCATCTTTCTTGACAAGCCACTACTTGGGTGATATAATCTCTACAGCTTTGGGCACTATGCCCCTTGCTGCATGCCAGGCGATTGCTCTGCAAGACCCAGGCGAACACCTTGCCCCGTGCAGCTAGCGTTACCCTTGGCCTCTGGCAGCCTGTGCCTAAACGTGGTTCATTGTCTCTGGTTGCTACTTGGCCTGGAGAATCAGATGTGAGCAGGGCATGAAGGATCTTATCGGCAAACAGTGGGGCAGATTTCAGATCATTGAAGAGCGCGGGCGCGGTGGGATGGCCGTCGTTTACAAGGCCTATGACACCGTACTGCAGCGAACGGTAGCACTCAAGGTCTTGCTCCCCCTCCTGGCAGCCAACAGAGAATTCACGCGACGCTTCAGTCGTGAGGCTATCACTGCCGCCAACCTCAAGCACCAGGGTATCGTTGTGATCCATGACGTTGGTTCATATGAGAATTTCCAATACATCGTGATGGAATATCTCGAAGGGCCAACGCTGCAGCAGGAGATCCAAGAAAAGGGCGCCATGCCCATCACCAGGGTGAGCTCAATCCTTGGACAACTGGCTGAGGCATTGGACTATGCCCATGGGCAGGAATTGATCCACCGTGACGTCAAGCCAGCCAACATCATCATCGGGGCTCAAGAGTGCGTCACCCTGACCGATTTCGGCCTGGTCAAGGCTGCCACGAATACCCAGATCACTGGTGAGGGCGCGGCTATCGGCACCCTTAAGTATATGTCGCCAGAGCAGGCCCAGGGCAGAGAGATAGATTCTCGTTCGGACATCTACTCTTTGGGCGTCGTCGTCTACGAAATGCTGATTGGAGAGACTCCCTTTGCTGGGACCACGCCGTACCAGACTCTGCAGCAGCTCATTCATGACTCACCGCCTCCACTTACACAGCGCAATCCCCAGATTCCAGCCCGGGTGGAACAGGTTGTGCTTCAGGCCCTGGCCAAGGAACCAGGGAGGCGCTTCAGCACGGCCGGCAGGTTTGCCCAAGCGCTGGCCACATTCACCGGCCTCGATACTCAAACCGACTCGCTCCAGTTGGGGATCGTCCTCGTTCTTGTTGATCCAGACGGACGCGAGTACCCTGTGCATAAGGGCAGGACTACCATCGGCCGGGATGCCGGAAATGACATAGTCATTCCCATCAACCAGGTCTCCAGGCACCACGCCCAGATCCAATACGGGCAGGCCGGGTGTACTGTGACCGACATGGGAAGCACCAACGGTACGTCCATCAACGGTGCCGCCACCCCGCCAGACGTTCCCCAACCGATTAGTCCGGGAGATGCATTGGGCATAGGGCCGATCGCGCTTACGGTGACACTGCCCTACTCCTCCGACCCAGTCGATCCCAAGACCGTGATCGATCTCAGACCCGCCTGAAGCATCGCCCAAACTTGAGCGGTGGCAAGAGTCTAGGAAAGCTTCCATGGACGCACAGCAGACAGACCTACCAGATTCCCAGGATCAGGGATCTGCGGATCTGCCAGGACCATTCCCTCCCCAGACGTTTGATCTGGTGGCTGTCAAGCTCACCGATGTTGGTCGAGCTCGACCTCACAATGAGGATTATGTCGAGTTTATCACACCCTCCGATCCAGAACAATTGAGGAACAAGGGTTCCCTGTACCTTGTCGCCGACGGCATGGGCGGCCACCAGGCTGGCGAGGTAGCCAGCAAGGGGGCCGTGGAGATCGTGATCTCGAGCTACTATGGCGACACAGGCTACGACGCCGCAACTAGCTTGGAACGGGCATTCCATACGGCTAACAAGCAACTCCACATCCAGTCCGAGACTGACATCTCCAAGAAGGGAATGGGAACCACGTTGGTGGCCGCCGCTATCCTGGGGCGCAAAGTGTACGTCGCCAACGTGGGCGACAGCCGCGCCTATCTCATCAACTCAAATGAGATCACCCAGATCACCGAGGATCACTCCTGGGTGGAAGAACAGGTGCGTGCCGGGCTATTGACCCCTGAGCAAGCCCGCCGGCATCCCCAGCGCAACCTGGTCACCCGAGCCCTGGGCTCCAGACCGAGAGTAGAGGTAGACATCTTTGAGGGGGAGATTGGCGAGCGTGATACACTACTTCTCTGCAGCGACGGTCTGACAGGCCGCATCGAGGATTCTGAGATTGCCGCCCTCGTTCTGGACCACCCGCCCAAGAAAGCAGTGCGCAAGTTGGTCGCATTGGCCAACGAGCGGGGTGGTAAAGACAACATCACCGCGCTACTCGTCAGTGCCCAACAGGAATCCGCAACCCTGGGAGCCGCTGCAGGCGTGCCTTTCAGGAGGGAATCGGGTCAAAGGCTCGGGGCCATTCCGATCATGGCCGGGGCCTTGGTGCTCCTGATACTGGCTCTTGGTCTGTTGTTGGCCAAGAGATACCTACCCTGGGGTAGTTTTGTCGCAGCAACTACCCCTCTTCCTGTTGTCTCAACCGACGGTTTGACACCCAGCCCAGGGGCCTCGCCGATCAGGGAGACGGAGGTGCCTCCCAGTGATACACCTTCCCCAACCCCGACAGAATCACCGTCTCCAACGCCGACAAGTTCACCCGAGCCCACCGCTACCTTGCGCCCAACTTTCACCAGTCAGCCCACAGCCAAACCCACAAACACGCCACCACCGACAGCCACACCGGCGCCCGCCACGGCCACTGCGAGCCCCACGCCCTCACTGGAGCCCACACCCGAGCCCACGAACACGCCGCTTCCGACAGCCACACCAGAGCCCACAACCGAGCCTACGAACACCCCGCCTCCGACAGCCACGCCAGCGATCACGACGACCACTCCTAGCCCCACCCTTGATGCGTCGCACCTCCTACCTGCGCCACAAATCACGTTCCCCGGCCCAGGTGACACGGTCAGTGCTGACGCCCCCGTTACAGTCCGTTGGACCTGGAGCGAAACGCTCGACGCTGGGCAGCGGTTCGACGTTCGCTTCTGGCATACCAGTGAATCCACCCCTTTGGGCGTAGATCCTCCCACGGCTGAGATGCAATTGGACGTGACCCTGGCGCACACAGACGCCCATCTACAGCACGGCGACAGTACCTATTTCCTGGATGTAGTTGTCGTTCAAGGCGATCCATACACCGTGCTCAGTGAGAGCGCTCCG
>JASFHU010000241.1:0-6671 GCA_050123055.1 Anaerolineae bacterium | reverse complement strand
CTGGAGCTGGCTCCAGCCGTTTTGCTTTTGTGCGGAGAAGGCAGGCTAGACCCAGCCCATCATCGCCGAATGGTTGCATCGCCCTTAGCTGGCCTGCCGTGTAACCTCGATGACATTGGGCAGACGTTCGATCTTGTCCAAAATGCTGATCAACTGGCTGAAAGCCGTGATCTCTAACGTGGCCGTCAGGTTTGCCAGGTTCGTCTTCTGGATTGCGGCAGAGTTCACCTTGCGCATGTTGACGCCCTCCTCTGCAATCACGGTGGCAATATCGCGCAGCAAACCATCTCGGTCCCAGGCTCTCACCTTAATGACCACCGGATAAATGCGCTTCCGCGCGGTGCCCCAATCGACTTCGATGAGCCGTTCCACTTCGTCTTTGCTGGTCCGGATCAGGATGTTAGGGCAGTCCCACTTGTGGATGGTCACGCCTCGCCCCCGCGTTACATAGCCAACGATGGGGCCTGAATCGTCCGGTGAGGGCTTGCAGCACTGGGCCAGTTGTGTATACAGGTCGCCGACGCCCTTGACCCGTATTCCTTCCGGCGTCACTGCTACGGGCTCATCCTCCTCTTCGGCAAAGACCTCTTCGGTCCGGAGAGATTGGATGACCCGGGCGGCCACTCGCTGAGAGTTCAGGTCTCCAAAGCCGATGGCGGCAAAGAGGTCATCGACGTCATCATACTCAAATAGGGCCGCGACCTCCTGGAATCTTATGTCACCTGCAAGGTTCAGACGCTTGAGCTCGCGCCGGAGCTGCTCCCTTCCAAAAGCAATGTTCTCCTCGCGGTTCTGGTCGCGGAACCAGCGCCGGATCTTCTGCCGGCTTCGCGCAGAGCCGCTATAGCCCAGGTGCGGGTTCATCCAGTCACGGCTCGGCCCGCCACGCTTGGCAGTAATGATCTCAACCTGATCGCCATTCTGGAGCTTGTAGGTCAACTGGACGAGGCGCCCATTGACACGAGCGCCTCTACATCGGTGACCCACCTCGGTATGAATGTAGTAGGCGAAATCGATGGGCGTCGAACCGGCCGGCAGATCCAACACCTGGCCCTTGGGGGTAAAGACATAGACGCGATCCTCGAGCACATCGCTCTTCAGGGTGTCCACGAACTCTCGGGCATCCTCCACGTCGGAACGCCAGTCCATGAGAGAGCGCAGCCAGGCGACTTTGTTCTCAAAGGCCTGATCCCTCTTGGCTCCCTCCTTGTAACGCCAGTGGGCAGCGATCCCCAACTCGGCGCGTCGGTGCATCTCTCTAGACCGGATCTGAGCCTCAATGGTCTTGCCCGCCGGCCCTACGACCGCCGTATGCAGGGACTGGTACATGTTGTCCTTGGGGGTGGCGATAAAGTCGTCAAACTGCCCCGGGATCGGCTTCCACAGAGCGTGAACAACCCCCAGCGCTGCGTAGCAGTCCTGCACCGAATCCACCAAGATGCGAATGCCACGCACGTCGTAGATCTGGTCGAACTCGACGTCCTTGCGTCGCATTTTGCGATAAATGCTGTAGATGTGCTTGGGTCGACCCTGCACATCGGCAGCGATGCCCTCTAGCCGCAAGCGGGCTTGAAGTTCAGAGATGACTTTCTGGATGTAGGTTTCCCGTTCGACGCGTTTCTCAGCCAGGAGTTCCGCAATCTCGTGGTAGGTCTGAGGATCGTAGTGACGCAGGCCATAATCTTCCAGCTCCCATTTCATCTGCCAGATACCCAAGCGGTTGGCCAGGGGAGCATAGATTTCCAGTGTCTCACGGGCAATCCGCACCCTGCGCTCCTCAGAGAGGGATGTGAGCGTGCGCATATTGTGCAGACGATCGGCAAGCTTGATGAGAACCACCCGGACGTCATCCACCATGGCCAGAAACATTTTGCGCAGGCTCTCGGCCTCTTGGGCTTCGATGTCCCGGCTACCCATCTTACTCATGGTGTCGATGTAGGCCAGCTTGGTCACTCCGTCCACCAGCCTGGCCACCTCTGCGTCAAAGTTCTGGCGTATATCTTCAACGGTCCAGTCAGTGTCTTCCACGACGTCATGAAGCAAGCCGGCAGCCACTGCGTGGTGGTCCAGGCCCAGATCGGCAAGCATGCGTGCCACCTCAACACAATGGATCACGTATGGCTCGCCAGATGCCCGTAACTGTCCATCGTGCGCAAAGACGGCCTGCTCGTAGGCTCGCTGGACTAGCTCCAAATCCGAACCTGTGAATTTCTCTGCCGCCCACGTCAGCGGTTGAGGGTCTGTCACAACTTTCTCCTAATGCCCCGTACTCGAGATCAGGCAGAGTATAGCGCAAAACCGTATTTTCCGCAACCGAGTCAAGATAGCCACTTGACGCACGGCTCGAATCCAAGTATACTCACGTGATGCTTATTCAGGAGACGGGGAGAGGAAGCTAATGCTGCCGTTGGGCCACGTGGCTTATACCTGGGCTGCCCTGGCCTGGGTGCAATCGCGCCAGAAGGCTATGAAGGTCGATTATCGTGGTGCTGTAGTTGCTGCTCTCCTGCCAGATCTGGTGGACAAACCCCTTTCCCTCACATTACTCGCCAACTCGGGGACGAGCCAGGGTCCGAGTCACACACTGCTGGGCCAGACGATGCTCACGCTCGCAGTCGCTCGCCTGAAGCCCCAATGGCTGCCCTATGCCCTGATTTCAAACAGCCATCTGGTAGCAGACCAGATGTGGAAATATCCTCGCACTTTGTTCTTTCCTTTCTCCGGCCGGCTCGATTCCTGGAAGTTCATGGGTACGCCAGCGGCTATGCTTGATGCCTATGCAGAGATTGTCACCAGGCCTGCCATCCTGGTCGTGGAAGCAATCGGTCTGGGCCTGCTGGCCTGGGTAGCGCGCCGAGGCGGCTTGCACCGGAAGGGCGGGCTGAGACAGCTTTTACTGAGCGGCAGACTGCCTTCCACTCCCAGCACCTCGGGCGTGGAAGGAACCACCGTCGCTCAGAAAGGAAAAGCGAAGGAATGAGGGTAATCGCTGGCAGCGCCAAAGGGGTACGGTTGCAGGCAGTGTCCGGCAGCGGCACTCGCCCTATCAGCGATCGAGTCAAAGAAGCGGTCTTTAATATCTTGGGCGAGACCATAGTCGATAGTTATGTGCTGGACCTGTTTGCAGGGACGGGCAGCGTCGGCATCGAAGCACTAAGCCGCGGAGCGGAACAGGCTGTCTTTGTCGAAAAACATCCCAAAGCCATCGCCACTATCCGGATGAATTTAACTCGCACACGGCTCAAGGCTAGCGCCCGAGTCGTCAGGGCCGATGTGTTCAAGTTCCTGGGCGGCGATCCCCAACCCTTTGACCTGATCTACATCGCTCCCCCCCAGTACCAAGGTCTCTGGAAAAAGACCCTGTTGGCACTGGACGCCAGTCCCCGCTGGCTGGCACCTGGCGGCTTGGCCATCGTCCAGATCTTTCCCAAGGAACTGGAAGCGCTCACTCTGAGGACCTTATGGCTGAGCGAGCAGCGCAAATACGGCAGTACCCTCCTTTGCTTCTACGAACCAGTCTCCTAAAACCACAAGTTCTAGAATTTACCCCTTGCGCTTTCGTGTGTCATCGAGTATAATACGGGAGAAGGGGTACGGGGGTGACGTTGATGGGTGTCTCGCCTGCCCTGTGCTACAGTATGGTCACTGGCACTCAACAGGCAAACCATGGCAAGTGAAGCAAACGATCTGAAGGAAACACTGAAACGACTCAGCGAGGAGCCGGGAGCGCTGCCCTTCTCGAGACTATACGCTTTCTCTGATCTGGCCAATGAGAATCTGGCAAGCTTTTGTGCCGTTTGGGATACTTTTCCCACCGATCAGCGCCAGCGCCTGGCACGCTCGCTGGTGGAGCTGGCCGAGGCAAGTTTTCAGGTCAATTTCGACGCGATCTTTGTGCATTTCCTGGACGATCCAGATGGCAACGTGCGGGCTGCGGCGATAGATGGGTTGTGGGAAAACACAGACACCGCCCTGCTTGGGCGCCTGCTGTCGGTGTTGCGAAGCGATCCATCAATTCTGGCTCGTGCCGCTGCCGCAACGGGACTGGGGCGATTTGTGCTGGCTGGCGAATTGGAGGAGCTAGATCCCCCCGTACAGACACGCATCTTGACCGAGCTCCTGACAACCATCCACCTGGCCGACGAGAGCGTTGACGTGCGCAGGCGCGCCGTAGAGTCGGTGGCGTATGCCTGCACGTCGGAGATCACTGAGGTGCTGGAACTCGCCTACTATGACGAAGATGAAGACATGCGCCTGAGCGCCATCGTGGGCATGGGCCGAAGCTGTGACGAGCGCTGGAAAGACGTTCTCCTGACAGAGGTTGAAAGTACATCGGCCGCCATGCGCTACGAGGCAGCCCTGGCCTGCGGGGGACTGATGCTGCGAGAAGCTGTCCCCATCCTGACCCGGCTGCTCGACGACGCGGACCCACAGATACGGGATGCTTCCATCTGGTCACTGGGACAGATCGGCGGGGGACAGGCCAAACAGGCCCTCATGGCAGCCTATGAAGATGCCGACGAAGATACACGAGCCATCCTTGACGAGGCACTGGCCGAACAAGCATTAACTGAAGGCAATCTGGAGTTCCTGCTCTACGAGTTCGACGAGGAAGGCAGCGATGAGCTGTTCCAAGACGAGACAACGACGCTCTGGAGCCAGGACGACGATATTGAGGATGAACCAGACCGAGACGGTTGGGACCTTCTGTAAGATCTTCTCGTCGAGGGAACTTCTAGCCAAGGGAGTTCAAGCACGATGAACCTGAAACTACGACGTCTTGTGCGCACTCCGTCCTCAGAGCAATACGCTCTCTTTGACTCAGACAGGACCGACGACAATTTTGATCCCATGAGCATCGGCAAGCTTGACCTCCACTATACCGTCGATGGCATCTATGGCACCTTCCTGCTCTGGAAGCAGGCCATCGAAAGTCTACCTCCTGGCCAGGTCCAGGCACTGGTAGAGGCGACACTGGAGGAACTGGCTGAACCGATGGGGCTGGCTGCTTTTTACGCCATCGAGTTTTTCTCTCCTGAACTCGGCGGCTATGAGCTCTATAGCAATGAGACAGAGGATGAGGACGAGGACGAGGCTGGGCCAGAGGACGTAGACGACACAGAGCAGACATGATGCCCCTCACCAATGCGGCTCCGCCAGGGCTTCGCCCCCGATGCGAAAGCACAAACGCCCGCCTTGCCTGCATGGCAGTGCTGCCGCTCTCTTTGTAACGGGACAACGCACATGGACAGGAAAGCGCCATCGCAGACCCAAGCTCGCGAAAAAGCACGGCGCCTGCTGAATCGCGGAGCCAAACTCCTGGAGCAAGGCCAGGCCAAAGAGGCGATCTCCCACCTTGAGCAAGCCCACCAACTGGATGGCGAGAGTGTGCCAGCCCTGATCAACCTGGGTGGCGCCTACGTAATGGCCGGCAGACACAACGAGGCCATTCCCATACTCGAGGCTGCCCGAGACGCCGAACCACTGAATGCGATGATATGGATCAACCTTGGCGCGGCCTACCTGGGCAACCCGGTCCTGGCCACATCTGAGCAGCAGATGCAGGCCATCAAGGCCTTTGAGAAGGCACTGGAGCTGAATCCGGCTGCACCTAATGTACATTACAACCTGGGCCTCATCTTTGTGGACCGCAAGGAGAGTGACCTGGCAGTGGCGGCCTTTCGCAGAGCCGTTCAAGTCAATCCCCTGGACCGCGACGCGCGGCGCTGGCTGCGCAGCTTGGAAGAGGGGCAAACACTGGGAGAAAAGAATGAGTAGACAATACCAGCCGCCCAGCCGGACATTGACTTTGACGGCCTTTTTTACCGGCGTACTGTTCCTGACTGGAGGACTCGTCTTTCTCTGTGCTACGGTGGAGAACGCGATTCGGCTGCCACTTGCCTTGGCGCTACTGCTCATCGGTGGCGGTCTGGTTGCCTGGGCCGGCCTTCGATTGCGACGGGCACAACAACTCTCTCCAGACACCCTGGACGACCGGATCACCAACCTAGCTGCTGCCCACGATGCCGAGCTGACGCTAGCCCAGGTCATCAGTGCGCTGGACGTACCTAACGATGCCGCACGCACTGCCCTAGCACACCTAGAAGCCGATGGCCTGTGCCACCAGGAGCGACGGGAAGGGAGAACTTTTTACGTCTTTCCGGGTCTCAAGCAGACCAAGGTCACCCGTCGTTGTTCCTACTGCGGCAACGAGTACAGTATCCGAGAGCCGCTGCAAAAGTGCCCCAACTGCGGCGGCAGTCTGGAGATTGCCAAGACCTGATAGCTGGTCGAGCAGCCACTTGCCCAACGGGCTGGCTTGTGCTATCATGGGCTCAGCAAGTAAGCTGGAAAAGCAAAGAGAAAGGAAAAAAAGGAAATGTCCGAAATGCCCACTCCATGGTGGAAATGCTCAGAGTGTGGATACATGTTCCAGGCCCCGCAACCGCCGGAAACCTGTCCCGGTTGCCATACCAAGTGTGTCTTTATCGACGCGACCTGCTATACGCCCGAATGCGGCGGCCCTGAGTCGGGCAATCCCGATCCCAGGATAGCTGCACATTGAACGTTTATCGAATCAAGCTATTGAGAAAGCTGCGCGACCGTATTAGGTGGGTATCCACATAGAGAATTATCACATGGGAAAGGGGTCAACGATCAACCATACCCCA